>NZ_VWXC01000018.1:0-117369 GCF_011752685.1 Candidatus Pantoea communis | reverse complement strand
GTTCGCGTGGTGACGGATGTCACGGCGTGAATAACAGAATTTGCCTGGCGGCTTTAGCGCGGTGGTCCCACCTGACCCCATGCCGAACTCAGAAGTGAAACGCCGTAGCGCCGATGGTAGTGTGGGGTCTCCCCATGCGAGAGTAGGGAACTGCCAGGCATCAAACAAGTGAAGAAACCCTGAACGAAAGTTCAGGGTTTTTTTACGTCTGCAGATCGGCGAAATCGGGGTTGTTTTACGTCTGAAACTGACGCCTGTAGTTTAGCCAGACGATCATAAAACCCCCTGGTTACTGGCCTTTTCTCAGCCATTTTTCAATAAAATCAGCAACCTTAACCGGCTGATTAATATCGAGAAGTGGGCGGTCGACCGTTAAATTCTCATCGCTGGCCAGCGCAACCACGTATTCATCCAGTAAATCAGCAAATTCCCCTTTGACACCACGCCGCCACAACGCGATTTTGGGTACTGGCTCATCTTTAAAGCCCTCAACCAGCACCAGATCCAGCGCGAAACTGTCCATCCGCGCGACCAGTTCCGCCAGATTCAACGTCTGATCAGGGGTTTCACACATCAATGCCCAGCGCTGAGTACTGGCAACAATCACCTGATCGGCACCTGCTTTTCGCAGCAGATAGCTATCTTTTCCCGGCGTATCAATGTCCATTTGATGATGGGTATGTTTGATTAACCCAGAACGAATACCGCGAGCCTTAAGCAGCGGTATCACCTGTTGCAGCAAAGTGGTTTTTCCGGTGCCACTCCACGCAACGATCGCCAGTAAAGGCACGCTCATCACTGCTTTTCCCCATCAACTAAATCGTCGGGCGTATTAATGTTGCGGAAAGCTGCCTCAGAATCTGTGAACGTCACGGCATGCCCACCATGTTCACGCAGAAACTGCATTAAACGCCGCTCACCACGAAGCAGCCAGGCTTCCAGATCGTCGGCCAGTGATCGATTGACCAGTGCCAATGCTGGATGATCACGCTGCGTTGATCGTACCCACACCGCAGGTGCCGCGCCGCGCTGCTGCCATAATCGTGCAACGAAGTCCTCCGGTAACCAGGGCGTATCACAGGCACAAAAGGCGACCCACTCGGTCTTACTGTGCTGCAAGCCACTTAACATGCCTGCCAACGGACCGGGGTAATCTGGCATCGAATCAGTAACGACCTGACAACCGCTAGCCTGATAACGATCAATGTTACGGTTGGCGCTTATCAACACAATATTGACCTGTGGCATCAAACGCTGCAAAACGTGCTGATAAAGCGGTTTGCCCTGCAATTCCAGCAGCCCTTTATCCAGGCCGCCCATACGACTGCCTTGCCCACCTGCGAGGATCACGCCGGTAAATGCGGTCATTTTCGTCTCCTTGATCATACTGGACGATACTTGCATAACGGCAGCCTACCACTGCATAGAGGAATCAATGATGAAATATCACCGACTTAATGAATTGTTCGAACTCCTGCAACCGGCCTGGCAAAAGGAGTCTGACCTTAACCTGCTGGCATTTTTACAGAAACTGGCGCAGGAATCAGGCTTCAGTGGCCCATTAAGTGAATTAACCGATGACATATTGATTTACCATCTCAAAATGCGTGACGCTGGCTGCGATGCGGAAATTCCCGGACTGAAAAAGGATTATGAAGTGGACTTCAAAACCGCGCTATTACGTGCACGCGGTGTGATTAAGGATGATGAGTAGTGTTATCCTTGCGCATTCCTTGCAACGGTAACACACAGGCAAAATGATGAGCGAAGCCGCCTTTAATTTCCAGACGCTGGACCCCGATGTCATCCTGGATGCACTTTGGGATGCGGGTCTGCGTGTCGAATCCGGCTTAACCGCCCTCAATAGCTACGAAAACCGTGTCTATCAGTTTAGTGATGACGACAAACGTCGCTATGTGGCTAAGTTCTATCGCCCACAACGCTGGAGTGCGCAACAAATTCTCGAAGAGCACCAGTTCACGCATGATCTGCTGGCCGATGAAGTGCCTGTTGCAGCACCACTGGCACTGCAGGGCAGTACGCTGAATCACCATGCTGGTTTTATGTTTGCCGTTTTCCCAAGCCTGGGTGGGCGACAGTATGAAACCGATAATGAAGAACAGATGGAGTGGGTGGGCCGCTTTCTTGGTCGCATCCATCAAACAGGTCGCCAGAGCTTGTTTCAACAGCGTCCAACCTTCGGCCTGGAAGAGTATGTCTTACAACCTCGCCAGGAGCTGGAGCAAAGTACGCTGGTACCGGCTGCCCTGAAGGATGCGCTGCTGAACGCCGTTGATAAACTTATCGGCACCTTACAGCAGCGCTGGCATGATAAATGGCAGCCGCTCAGGCTGCATGGCGACTGCCATCCAGGTAATATCCTGTGGCGCGATGGCCCGATGTTTGTCGATCTTGATGATGCACGCAACGGGCCTGCAGTGCAGGATCTGTGGATGCTGGTAAACGGCGATCGTCAGGAACAGCTGATTCAGTGGGATATTCTGCTGGAAGCTTATAATGAATTCAGTGACTTTGATTTACATGAATTGTCACTGATTGAGCCTTTACGCGCTATGCGCATGGTTTATTATTTGGCCTGGGTGGTACGCCGCTGGCAGGACCCGGCTTTTCCGCGCGCCTTTCCCTGGATGACCGATGAGGATTTCTGGCGCCGACAGATTGCACTATTTATCGAGCAGGAGAGGCTGTTACATCAACCCCCGTTGCAGCTTAGCCCGCAATTTTAATGAAGTACTCAGGAGATTTTTTCACGATGAAAAAGATTATGTTTGCGCTGGTAGGTTTAATGCTGGCATTTGGCGCCTCAGCGGCACAGTTCAATGACGGCAAACAATTCGTCACGCTGCCAAAGCCGGTTGCTGGTGAGCCTCAGGTACTGGAGTTCTTCTCCTTCTTCTGCCCGCACTGCTACCAGTTCGAACGCGTCTATCACGTGAGTGATGCCGTGAAAAAGAACCTGCCAGCAGATACTAAAGTGACGAAATATCACGTTGATTTTCTCGGTGGAGACTTCGGTCCTGTTGTGACTCAGGCCTGGGCGGTCGCGATGGCGCTGGGCGTGGAAAGCAAGGTCACTGCACCGATCTTTGATGGTATTCAGAAAACCCAAACCATTACCGATGCGGCGAGCCTGAAAGCCACCTTCATCCAGGCGGCTGGTATTTCATCAGAAGATTATGATGCAGCCTGGAATAGCTTTGCGGTAAAAGCGTTGGTCGCCCAGCAGCAGAAAGCGGCAGCCGATCTTAATCTGCAGGGCGTGCCAGCCATCTTCGTTAACGGCAAATACATGGTGAACAACGGCGGCCTGGACACCAGCTCTATGGACAATTTCGTTGCCGATTATGCCAACGTAGTGAAATTCCTGGTTGAGAAGAAGTAATTAAGCGCAAATAAACGCCGGCGATGTCGGCGTTTTTACTCCCTTTCCCATGACGTAATCATGACATCCCCGTTAACCCTCCGCTTAATATCCACATGGACGATCACCTTTTCAAAAAGGCGAGCTTCATCACGGTAAGTTAATAACAAATTGAAAAATAATAACTTTTATCAGTAAAATGATTGCAATTAACGTAAATAACAATACGTTATGATTTTTACGCACAAAGTTATCCACAGTCTGATCCTTGCGATCCACACCGCGTAACGACGAAAAAGATCCTGACATCCTTGCTCTGATTCAACATTCCTCTCTGGTTGTGGCATCCTTATAGCCCTCATTATCGCAACGAAGAAAAAACGAACCTATGGCGCAAATTGCAGAAAATCCCCTGATTCTGGTAGACGGATCCTCTTATCTCTACCGGGCGTATCATGCCTTTCCGCCGCTGACCAACAGTGCAGGCGAGCCCACGGGCGCGATGTACGGTGTGCTCAACATGCTGAAAAGTTTGCTGATGCAGTATCAGCCGAGCCATGTGGCCGTGGTCTTCGATGCGAAAGGCAAAACTTTCCGCGATGAATTATTCGAGCACTACAAATCGCATCGTCCGCCAATGCCCGACGATCTGCGTGCACAGATCGAGCCGCTGCACGAGATGGTCAAAGCGATGGGATTACCGCTGCTAGCGGTGACCGGCGTTGAGGCTGATGACGTGATTGGTACTCTGGCACTGGAAGCAGAAAAGCAGGGCCGTGCAGTGCTGATCAGTACCGGTGATAAGGATATGGCGCAGCTGGTCACGCCGGGCATTACGTTGATCAATACCATGACCAACACCGTGTTGGGCCCGGAAGAGGTTGAGCAAAAATACGGTGTGCCGCCTTCATTGATTATCGATTTCCTTGCCATGATGGGTGACAGCTCGGATAACATTCCGGGTGTGCCTGGCGTGGGTGAGAAAACGGCACAGGCGCTGCTGCAGGGCCTGGGCGGTATGCAGTCGATTTACGACAACCTGGATAAAGTGGCGGATCTCTCGTTCCGTGGCGCGAAGACCATGGCAGCGAAGCTGGAGCAGAATCGCGAAGTCGCATTCCTGTCCTATCAGCTGGCGACCATCAAAACGGATGTAGAACTGGAACTGGGTTGTGAGCAACTCACCGTTAACGAACCGGACGTTGAAAAGCTGCAAAATCTTTTCGGCCGCTATGAATTCAAACGCTGGATCACCGATTTACAGGACGGCACCTGGTTGCAGGGCAAAAAGAGCAATGTGCAGGCGCAGAAATCGCTGGCGACTGAACCAGTGGCTACGGTGGCGGAAACTGCTAGCGTGTTGTCATCTGACGGCTATATCACCATTTTGGATGAGGCAACCTTCGACGAGTGGCTGCAAAAACTGAAAAAAGCAGAACTCTTTGCCTTCGATCTGGAAACCGATTCTCTGGATAGCTGGAGTGCCAACATTGTCGGCCTCTCCTTTGCGGTTGCGCCCGGTGAAGCCGCTTATCTTCCGGTGGCCCATGACTATCTTGATGCGCCAGAACAACTCGACCGCAGCGACGTGTTGAAAAAGCTAAAACCGCTACTGGAAGACGCTAAATCTGCAAAAGTCGGTCAGAACCTCAAATACGATCGTGGCGTGCTGAAGAACTACGATATTGAGCTGAACGGCATTAAATTCGACACCATGCTGGAATCTTATTGCCTGAGCAGCGTCGGCGGCAAACATGATATGGATAGCCTGGCTTCGCGCTGGCTGAACCATAAAACCGTCACCTTCGAAGAGATTGCCGGTAAAGGAAAAAATCAGCTGACCTTCAACCAGATTGCTATCGAGCAGGCCGCTCATTACGCTGCAGAAGACGCAGATGTCACGCTGCAGTTGCATCTGCAGATGTGGCCGAAGCTGGAGCAGGAAGCGGGTCCGAAGCAGGTCTTCACCGATATCGAGATGCCGCTGGTGACCGTGATTTCACGCATTGAACGCAACGGCGTATTGATCGATCAAAACATCCTGGCCAAACATTCGCAGGAGCTGACCGCACGTCTGGCGGAACTGGAGTTGAAAGCGCACGAACTGGCAGGCGAGCCGTTTAATCTCTCCTCCACCAAACAGCTGCAAACCATTCTGTTTGAAAAGCAGGGCATCAAGCCCACTAAAAAAACGCCGGGTGGCGCACCGTCAACCAGCGAAGAAGTGCTGGCTGAACTGGCGCTGGACTATCCGCTGCCCAAAGTGATTCTGGAGCATCGTGGCCTGTCTAAGCTGAAGTCGACTTATACCGACAAATTGCCTTTGATGATCAATCCGGTTACCGGCCGCGTGCATACTTCTTATCATCAGGCGGTCACGGCCACCGGACGTCTCTCATCTACCGATCCCAACCTGCAAAATATCCCAGTGCGCAACGATGAAGGCCGTCGTATTCGCCAGGCTTTTATCGCAGGTAAAGATAATCGCATCGTTGCGGCTGACTACTCGCAAATTGAACTGCGCATCATGGCGCATCTGTCGCAGGATAAAGGCCTGCTGGATGCGTTTGCGCAGGGTGAAGACATTCACCGCGCGACAGCGTCAGAAGTCTTTGGTGTTGCGCTGAGCAAGGTTTCAGGTGAGCAACGCCGCAGTGCCAAGGCAATTAACTTTGGCCTGATTTATGGCATGAGCGCCTTCGGTCTGTCGCGCCAGTTGAATATCGGTGCTGGCGAAGCGAAAAAGTATATGGATCTCTACTTTGAGCGTTATCCGGGCGTACTGCGTTACATGGAAGAGACTCGCACTCAGGCGGCAGAGAAGGGCTACGTGGAGACACTGGATGGTCGCCGCCTGTGGCTTCCGGACATCAGCTCCAGCAACGCCATTCGTCGTAAGGCGGCAGAGCGCGCGGCGATTAACGCCCCGATGCAGGGCACCGCAGCGGACATTATCAAACGCGCGATGATCGCTGTAGATGGCTGGTTACTGCAACAGCAGGATGACGCTGTGAAGATGATCATGCAGGTACACGATGAACTGGTGTTTGAAATCCACAAAGACGCGGTAGAGAGTGCGAGTGCGACGATCCGCCAACTGATGGAGAGCAGCATGAAACTTGATGTACCGCTGCAGGTTGAAGTGGGAACGGGCGATAACTGGGACCAGGCGCACTAAGGAACGTTGTCGGCGGTATATCTATGCCGCTGACATCGTCATAAGAAAAAAGTTTACTTAATCGGTTCAGCAACGATGTAAAGCCGCTTGTTAAATGCGCATTTTGTAACTGCCTATCGGCTAAGCATTTTTTTAGTAATTAAACTACACGCCTTAAGCCAAAGTGTGACGGACCCGGTAAAAAAGATGTGGAATCCTGAAACTTAACAACAAAAAACCCTTTGTTGGTCAGGAAAAATCAGGTAAAGTTCATCGCGTAGGGTACAGAGGTAAGATGTTCTATCTTTCAGACCTTTTACTTCACGTAATCGGATTTGGCTGAATATTTAGCCGCCCCAGTCATTTATGACTGGGGCGTTTTTTATTGGGCTTTTTCTGAAAAGCGGGTCGTAAACCCGCGCTTCACATTACGCAGAAGGGGCTTCTTCATCTTCCTGCGCCGGTTCCAGTTCACTGAACCAGCTATCCAGTTTCTGGCGAACGATATCAACGCCGATCTTCTTGAGTGACGAAAACATCTCTACCTGCACATCACCCATAAAACTTAATGCTGCCTCACGCACCAGTTTGAGCTGCGCTTTACGTGCACCTGATGCCAGCTTATCTGCTTTGGTTAACAGCACCAGTACAGGGATGCCGCTCTGGACTGCCCATTCAATCATATTCTGATCGAGGTCTTTCAGCGGATGGCGAATATCCATCAGCACCACCAGGCCTTTCAGTGCCTGGCGCTTCTGCAAATATTCAGACAGCGCACGCTGCCATTTACGTTTCATCTCTTCCGGGACTTCGGCGTAGCCATAACCCGGCAAGTCGACCAGGGTTTTCCCCTCGACGACCTGGAACAGGTTGATGAGCTGAGTACGACCTGGCGTTTTACTGGTACGCGCCAGGCTTTTCTGGTTGGTGATGGTATTCAGCGCGCTGGATTTGCCTGCGTTAGAGCGTCCGGCAAACGCGACCTCAATGCCCACATCTGCCGGTAAATGGCGAATATCCGGGGCGCTGAGCACGAAGTGGGTCATGTGATAATTCAAAGCAGACAAAGTAAAGCTCCAGCAAAGTGATTCGTTCAATTGGGCTGATTATACCTGTTATGGCGCAAAAGTGCCCGATAGCGTCTTAACGCGCCATTTTGTAAGAGATCGACGATAATTACTGCCAGTCATTACCGATTAATAGAATGTTCATATGTTGGATAGCGTAATATTTTCAATAAGATAAATAGATATTGAAAATTACCGCTCTAAATTAAAGACATGTCTCACTTGTTCATTTTACTGATTGGTCTACATTTGGTATCAGTGCACGGCAGCACCCATCAGGATGATGCGCTCAGGAGTGTCGGGGATGACCAGGAGCATGGCAGGATGTGATTCAGGTATGAGTCGGACAAGGAAAAGGATTACTCGCAGGAGCGATGAGGCGAAGGAGCAACCGGGACGTTGAGAGCTGTAAAGGATTTATACCGTTATTCCTTCAGTAGAAGGTGCGAAATAAGGCGATAGCATAGGCTATCGCCTTTTTTCTTTGTCATCTTTCTGCTAGATTTCGCCGCAATTCTATACTGAAGAAAAATCGCCGAGACCGGACACCATGAAGCAACCTGCACCAGCCCAGCGTGGCAAACCTGCTGCTAAAGCCAAACGCAAATCGCGTGAAGAACTGAACCAGGAAGCACGCGATCGTAAACGCGATAAAAAGCACAGCGGCCATAAAGCGGGCAGCCGTGCTAACCCGGAAACCAAAGGCGCTGGCAAAGGCCAGGGTCAGAAAAATGCCGATCCACGTACTGGCAGCAAAAAACCGGTTGCGCTGGTGGCCGATGGTAAAACCGTACCGGAGAAAAAGCCGGTAGCGAAAGCCAGGCCGAAAGCGGAGAAGGTTCGTCTGACACCGGAAGAAGAGCTGGCGAAGCTGGAAAATGATGAACGCCTCGACACCTTACTGGACCGTCTGGAAAGTGGTGAGACACTCAGCGCTGAAGATCAGGCATGGCTCGATCAGACGCTGGATCGCATTGACGAACTGATGGAAACCCTCGGTATCGCGTTGGATGACGGTGCTGAAGATGAACAAGCCGAAGTCGATATGATGCGCTTGTTAAAAGGCAACTAAGTCATTTTTGATCGGCATGCGCATTTGCGCATGCCGCGCTAAACAGGTATTCGCTGATGCTTTGGCCTGGATCAATTTTAGCGCTGCTGCTGACATGTTATCTCCTGTGGTTATTGTTTAAACTTCGTCGCCTGTCGCGTCTGAAGTCGCGTTTACGCCGGCGTACGGCTCACCGCTATCTCTCCTCTTCTGCAACGCGACCCTCCCTCAAACGACGTCACCGTAAGGAGTGAGCATGTCATCGCAGCAGATTGAATGGGACCAGCGGCTGATTGAAAAATACAATTACGCGGGTCCGCGTTACACCTCATACCCCACTGCGCTGGAGTTCAATGAGAACTTTGGCGAGGCAAGCTTCCAGTTTGCGGTTGAACGCTATCCTCAACGTTCTCTGTCGCTGTATGTCCATATTCCGTTCTGCCATCGCCTTTGCTACTTCTGCGGCTGTAATAAGATTGTGACGCGCCAGCTGCACAAGGCCGATCGCTATCTGGATGTGCTGGAGCAGGAAATCCGCCAGCGTGCGCCGCTGTTTGCCGGACGCCGCGTCACGCAATTGCACTGGGGCGGTGGTACGCCAACCTTTCTCAACCAAGCTCAGGTCAGCCGGCTGGTGGCGCTGCTGCGTGGCCATTTTGAGATTGCTGATGACGTTGAGATGTCGATCGAAGTCGATCCACGCGAAATTGAGCTGGCGATGATCGATCATCTGCGTGCTGAAGGTTTTAATCGCCTGAGTATGGGTGTGCAGGACTTCAATAAGGCGGTGCAGGAGCGTGTCAATCGCGTGCAGGATGAAGAGACTATCTTCGGGCTGGTCGAGCGCGCGCGTGCGCGAGGATTCCGCTCAGTCAGCCTGGATCTGATTTACGGCCTGCCGCTCCAGACGCCCGAAAGCTTTGCCTTCACCTTACAGCGAGTCATCGCGCTTAATCCCGATCGTCTCAGCGTATTCAATTACGCGCACATGCCGACGCTGTTTGCTGCACAACGCAAAATCAAAGATGAAGAGCTGCCCGGTGCGGAACAGAAGCTGCAAATCCTGCAGCAAACCATTGGCACCTTAACGGATGCAGGCTATCGGTTCATCGGGATGGATCACTTTGCCAAACCGGATGATGAGCTGGCCATTGCGCAACGTGCGGGTGAACTGCACCGCAATTTTCAGGGGTACACCACGCAAGGCGAGACTGAGCTGGTGGGATTTGGCGTCTCAGCGATCAGTATGCTGGGAGACAGTTATGCTCAGAACCAAAAAGAATTGAAAGAATACTATGCCAGCGTGGAGCAGAGCGGGAACGCGCTATGGCGTGGTTTGACACTAAGCGACGATGACTGTCTGCGCCGTGATGTCATCAAAACGCTGATTTGTCATTTCTCATTAGATTTCGCGGCGATTGAAGCGCAGTGGCCGATCACCTTCGAAACCTATTTTGCGGAAGATTTAGCTTTACTGGCGCCTTTGATGGCGGATGGTTTGCTGGAACGGCGTGGGCGTAGTCTGCATGTCACAGGAATTGGGCGTTTACTGATTCGTAACATCTGCATGTGCTTCGATCGTTATCTGCGCCAAAAGGCTCGCATGCAGCAATTCTCGCGGGTGATATAAAAATCAGGGGAGCATCGCGCTCCCCTGATTCTCACTTATTCCATTCCGAGCTCTTTCAGTTTACGCGTCAGGGTATTACGACCCCAACCCAATAAACGTGCGGCTTCCTGCTTGTGTCCCTGAGTGTGACGCAGGGCGGTGGTGAGCAGCGTGCGCTCCATCTCCGGCTGCGCTTCAGAGAGCAGGTTTTGATGACCGGAACGCAGCGCGCGGTCCGCCCATTGTGCCAGCAAGGTGGCCCAGCTATCCGGCAGAGACTGCACTGGATTGTCCGGCGTGCTCGACTCAAACAGCTCCGGCGGCAGATCCTGAATCAGTACTTCCTGGCCTGCAGCCATCACGGTTAACCAGCGGCAGGTATTTTCCAGCTGGCGTACGTTACCGGACCAATGCAGGCGCGTCAGCGCGGTTTCGGTTTCCGGATGCAGAATCTTCGCTTCGACGCCCAACTCACGCGCGGCGACTTGCAGGAAGTAGCGCGCCAGACGTGGGATATCTTCACGACGCTCACGCAGCGGCGGTAAGTGCACGCGAATCACGTTCAGGCGATGGAACAGATCCTCACGGAACTTGCCTTCCTGCACGCGCAACTCAAGGTTTTGGTGGGTTGCCGCGATAATACGCACATCCACTTTCACCGGTGCGTAGCCGCCCACGCGATAGAACTGGCCATCGGCCAACACGCGCAGCAAGCGGGTTTGCACGTCGAGCGGCATATCACCTATTTCATCAAGAAACAGCGTGCCCCCATCGGCCTGTTCAAAACGGCCCTGACGGATCTGATTCGCCCCGGTAAAGGCCCCTTTCTCATGCCCGAACAATTCGGATTCGATCAGGTCTTTTGGGATTGCCGCCATATTCAGCGCGATAAACGGTGATTTGGCACGCGGGCTGTGACGATGCAGCGCATGCGCCACCAGTTCTTTACCGGTACCGGATTCACCATTAATCAGCACGCTGATGGAAGAGCGCGACAAACGGCCAATAATACGGAACACATCCTGCATCGCTGGCGCTTCGCCAATGATGTCGGTTGTCGGGCCGCTTACCGGCTGATTACGCGGCTGCTGCTGTTCCTGATAGTGACTGATCGCACGTTCAACCAGCGCGACCGCTTCATCAATATCAAACGGCTTGGGCAGATAATCGAACGCGCCTTGTTGATATGCGCTGACGGCGGCATCAAGATCCGAATGCGCGGTCATTATGATGACCGGTAGCATTGGGTGACGCTGTTTAATTTGTTTCAGCAGCGCCAGTCCATCCATGCCCGGCATGCGAATATCCGATAACAATACATCTGGGGTTTTACTTGAGAGTGCATCCAGCACCTCATTGCCGCTGTCAAATGTCGCGCAGCTCAAACCGGCTCCAGTGAGCGCACGTTCAAGCACCCAGCGGATGGAGCTATCGTCATCGACGATCCAGACTATCCCTCGTTGCATAGAAACCTCACTGGCGAATAGGCAGGTAAACCGAGAATTCGGTATGTCCTGGCCAACTGTTAAATTCTATTTTTCCTGAATGCTGATCGATCAGGCTGCGGGCGATGGAGAGACCTAAACCGGTGCCTCCTTCTCGACCACTCACCATCGGATAGAACAGCGTGTCCTGTAGCTGAGCAGGAATCCCAGGGCCATCATCTTCGATATCAATACGTGCCACCAGGCGATAACGGGTGCCGTGCAGCGTCAGCTGGAACGCGGTACGGGTGCGGATCACGATAGTGCCACCTTCGTCACCCAGCGCCTGCAACGCATTACGCACTACGTTGAGTAGCACCTGCTCAATCTGATCGGGATCGTGTGGCAGCTCGGGCAGGCTCGGGTCGTAATCACGCACCAGCGAGACATTGTCCGGCAGCTCCATCGAGACCAGATTCACCACGCGCTCCGCCACCTGATGAATGCTTTGTGTGACGTGCATACCGGGCTGTTGGGGCCCCAGTAAACGATCAACCAGATTACGCAGGCGGTCCGCCTGTTCGATAATAATCCGGGTATATTCATGCAGCGAAGGATCGGGCAGAGCACGCGTTAATAACTGCGCGGCGCCGCGTAAACCTCCGAGCGGGTTTTTAATTTCATGCGCCAGTCCGCGCACTAAATCACGTGCAGCGACCTGCTGAGCATGTTGCAGCTGTTCCTGGCTGAGACGGCGTTGATTATCCATCGGCGCCATTTCCAGCAGGATAAGACCATCGGGTAGACGCTGTGCGGTCAGCGACATAATGTGCGCGCGGCCATCGACCACTAACGTCACTTCGCTGTCGGTAAAGCCCTGGCCTGCTCCAAGACTCTCGCTCATCACCTCAATATTCAGCGAAAAATAGCCGGTTAATTCCGGTAATGGCGTGCCGAACAATTTGCGTGAGCTTTGTGCCAGTAATTGCTGCGCTGCCGGGTTGGCATAATGGATAACCAGATCGTTATCGACCAGCAAAATACTGTTGATTAGAGAGTTAAGAATCTGCCCCGCGTCGGGCAATGTGCCAGTTGCCATACAGCGTTCCTCTGCACTAATTTAGTGCATTATAGCCTTTTGGGACTGAAAACTATCATTCGAACGATGAATTCGCGGTGAAAAAAGCCCATCCGGAGATGGGCTAAAGTTTCCACGGCAACAAAAAAACGTTCAGGTTATTTACGCCGCCAATCAGCGGCGTGAAATGCGCTGAAATTTTTTAAATTAAACGCTGTAGTACAGTTCGAACTCAACTGGGTGCGGAGTCATGCGCACGCGGTCAACTTCTGGCTTACGCAGTTCGATATACGCGTCGATAGCGTCATCAGTGAACACGCCGCCACGGGTCAGGAACTCGCGGTCTTCGTTCAGTGCGTTCAGTGCTTCTTCCAGAGAACCTGCAACTTTTGGAATCTCAGCTTCTTCTTCCGGTGGCAGGTCATACAGGTTTTTGTCCATCGCATCGCCAGGGTGGATCTTGTTGATAACACCATCAAGACCCGCCATCAGCAGCGCGGTGAAGGCCAGGTATGGGTTAGCCGCTGGATCCGGGAAGCGTGCTTCGATACGACGTGCTTTCGGGCTCGCAACCACTGGGATACGAATTGAAGCTGAACGGTTACGTGCTGAGTAAGCCAGCATAACAGGTGCTTCGTAACCCGGGACCAGACGCTTGTAAGAGTTGGTGGTTGGGTTAGCCAGGGCGTTGATCGCTTTAGCGTGCTTGATGATACCGCCGATGTAGAACAGAGCAGTTTCAGACAGGCCGCCGTACTTGTCGCCAGAGAACAGGTTCACGCCGCCTTTTGACAGGGACATGTGGCAGTGCATACCAGAACCGTTATCGCCGAACATTGGCTTAGGCATGAAGGTTGCAGTTTTGCCGTACGCGTGAGCAACGTTGTGCACCACGTATTTGTAGATCTGAATTTCGTCAGCTTTTTTGGTCATGGTGTTGAAGCGGGTAGCCACTTCGTTCTGACCAGCAGTAGCAACTTCGTGGTGGTGAGCTTCAACCACCAGGCCCATCTGCTCCATGGTCAGACACATAGCAGAACGGATGTCCTGAGATGAATCGACTGGTGGAACCGGGAAGTAACCGCCTTTCAGACCTGGACGGTGACCTTTGTTACCGCCTTCGTATTCTTTACCGGTGTTCCATGCCGCTTCGATATCATCGATAGCCACGTGTGAACCTGAAGTAGAAGAACCGAAACGGATGTCATCGAACAGGAAGAACTCTGGCTCTGGTCCAAACAGCACGGTATCCGCGATGCCTGAAGAACGCAGGAACTCTTCTGCACGTTTAGCAATGGAGCGTGGGTCACGGTCGTAGCCCTGCAGCGTGCCTGGCTCGAGGATGTCACAACGGATGATCAGCGTTGGATCTTCGAAGAAAGGATCCATAACTGCAGTGGTCGCATCCGGCATCAGCACCATGTCTGATTCGTTAATGCCTTTCCAGCCACCGATGGATGAGCCATCGAACATTTTGCCTTCTTCGAAGAAGTCAGCGTTAACCTGGTGAGCAGGGATAGTAACGTGCTGTTCTTTACCTTTGGTATCGGTAAAACGCAGGTCAACAAACTTAACTTCGTGCTCGTTCATCATCGAGAGGACGTGTTCAGCGGACATACTTAAACTCTCCTGGAAATGGTCATAATCGTCATGGTGAGAGAACTTCGTTGCCTGGAATGTGTCACGCTTACTGACCACCCCTAACCAAGATCTCGGCAAGCTCTTTTCAACCGTTGTATAACTGTCGTTTTCGCTTGAAAGATATAAAGCGAATTCTGTGCCAACTTTATTACAATGGTAAAAATGGCGCTGTGACGCGCTCTTTCGTGAGTCGGTCACTGCACCAGTATGGATGATGCGCACTAATTTGGTGCTTCATAGATCAATTTTCGCCCCAAAAAGGTGCAAAACCCCATTGCAGTGCAGATTAATGCACCGTTATTGGTGCTAAAAAACAGCACTAAGATAAACTTTAAGGGAATACTGTGATCATGTTCAGTCTTTCGCTTAATCCGTGTACAATACCGCGTTATTTCTATAATGCCTGAGGCAAAGCTGTGATCGAAAATTTGCGTAACATCGCCATCATCGCGCACGTTGACCATGGTAAGACCACCCTGGTTGACAAGCTGTTACAACAGTCTGGTACGTTTGATGCTCGTACCGAAGCGACTGAGCGCGTAATGGACTCCAACGATTTGGAGAAAGAGCGTGGGATTACCATCCTCGCAAAAAACACCGCCATCAAATGGAACGACTACCGTATCAACATCGTTGATACACCAGGACACGCCGACTTCGGTGGTGAAGTGGAACGTGTTATGTCCATGGTGGATTCGGTGCTGCTGGTTGTAGATGCGATGGATGGCCCTATGCCGCAAACCCGCTTCGTAACCAAAAAAGCCTTTGCTCATGGTTTGAAGCCGATTGTAGTCATCAACAAAGTTGACCGTCCGGGCGCGCGTCCTGATTGGGTTGTTGATCAGGTGTTTGACCTGTTCGTTAACCTCGACGCGACTGACGAGCAGCTGGACTTCCCTATCATTTATGCGTCAGCGCTGAATGGTATCGCCGGTCTGGATCACAACGACATGGCAGACGACATGACCCCGCTGTACCAGGCGATTGTGGATCGTGTTTCTCCACCACAGGTTGAAGTTGAAGCCCCACTGCAGATGCAGATCTCGCAGCTGGACTACAACAACTACCTGGGCGTTATCGGCATTGGCCGCATCAAGCGCGGTAAAATCAAGCCGAACCAGCAAGTCACTATCATTGATAGCGAAGGCAAAACCCGTAACGGTAAAGTCGGTAAAGTACTGGGCCACTTGGGTCTGGAACGTATCGAGAGTGCCGAGGCTGAAGCAGGCGATATCATCGCTGTGACCGGTCTGGGCGAGCTGAACATCTCTGACACCATCTGCGACACGCAGAAGGTTGAAGCGCTGCCAGCCCTGAGCGTTGATGAGCCAACCGTAACCATGTTCTTTAACGTCAACACTTCACCTTTCTGCGGTAAAGAAGGTAAGTATGTGACTTCGCGCCAGATCCTGGAGCGTCTGAACAAAGAGCTGGTGCACAACGTGGCACTGCGTGTTGAAGAAACCGAAGATTCAGACGCATTCCGTGTGTCTGGTCGTGGTGAGCTGCACTTGTCTGTTCTGATCGAGAACATGCGTCGTGAAGGTTTCGAACTGGCGGTATCCCGTCCGAAAGTTATCTTCCGCGAATTCGAAGGCCGTAAACAAGAGCCATTCGAAAACGTGACCCTCGACATCGAAGAAACCCACCAGGGTTCTGTGATGCAGGCGATGGGTGAGCGTAAAGGCGATCTGAAAAATATGGATCCAGATGGCAAAGGCCGTGTACGTCTCGACTACATGATCCCAAGCCGCGGCCTGATCGGCTTCCGTAACGAATTCATGACCATGACTTCAGGTACTGGCCTGCTGTACTCCACCTTCAGCCACTACGACGATGTGCGTCCAGGCGATGTGGGCCAGCGTCAGAACGGTGTACTGATCTCTAACGGCCAGGGTAAAGCAGTCGCATTCGCACTGTTCAGCCTGCAGGATCGCGGTAAGCTGTTCCTGGGTCACGGTGCTGAGGTTTATGAAGGCCAGATCATCGGTATTCACAGCCGTTCTAACGACCTGACAGTTAACTGCCTGACCGGTAAGAAACTGACCAACATGCGTGCGTCAGGTACTGATGAAGCGACCACTCTGGTTCCACCGCAGAAAATGACGCTGGAGCAGGCTATCGAGTTCATCGATGATGACGAACTGGTAGAAGTGACTCCGCAGTCAGTCCGTATTCGTAAACGTCACCTGACCGAGAACGACCGTAAGCGTGCGTCTCGCGGCGGTAAAGAGTAAGCGAAACAGTCTGATATTTAAGCCCCGCATCGCGGGGCTTTTTTGTGCCTGCAACCCGCTGCAACGCTCGCTTTGTGAAAGTTGTCCCCGATTCCAGAACGCTTATTTCCCCCTCATCGTACCTGTTCAGTCATGCTTTTTGCCGCTAAAGTGAATGATCCAGGGAATAGAAGGAGAGGCGTCATGCTGTACATCTTTGATTTAGGCAATGTGATTGTTGATATCGATTTTAATCGCGTGCTCGGCGTCTGGAGTGACCTGGGACGTGTGCCGCTGGCGACCTTACAAAGTCGCTTCCAGATGGATGAGGCGTTCGAGAAACACGAACGTGGTGAGATCAGCGATCCCGAGTTTGCGGCGCGTATCTGTGATCAACTGGATATCGCCTTAAGCTATCCGCAATTCACCGCGGGCTGGCAGGCGGTGTTTGTCGGGGTGCGTCCGGAAACGCTGGCGATCATGAACACACTGCGCGCCAACGGTGAGCGCGTGGTAATCCTGTCCAACACCAATCAGTTGCACTTTGAGTTCTGGCCAACGCAGTATCCGGAAGTGCAACAGGCCGCCGATCACGTCTATATGTCGCAAGACATAGGCATGCGTAAGCCAGAAGCGCGTATCTATCAATATGTGCTTGAGCACGAAGGCTATACCGCCGATCAAGCGGTGTTCTTTGATGATAATCGCGCCAACATTGATGCCGCGCGCGCGCTAGGTATAGAGAGCGTGCTGGTGGAAGACGCGAAAACCGTGCCGGACTGGTTCGCGAGCCGTCGCTGAGTGGTAACACGTAACCATTTGCGTCACTCGGTACACGCGTTTTTCCTGTGGGTTAAACTGCTCTGGCGCCGTGTTGATGAAGACAACATGACGACGCAGGCCGGGAATCTGGCCTACGTCTCATTGCTGGCTTTGGTGCCGCTGATCGCCGTGGTGTTTGCGCTTTTTGCTGCTTTCCCGATGTTTTCGGAGATCAGCGTCCAGCTTAAGCATTTCATCTTCAGCAACTTTATGCCGGCAGCCGGTGACGTTATCCAGCGCTATCTCGACCAGTTTGTGGCCAACGTCAATAAAATGACAGCGGTGGGGATTGTCGGATTGATCGTGACTGCGCTGTTGCTAATGCACTCGGTAGACAGCGCACTCAACGCGATCTGGCGCAGTACTAAACCACGACCAATGGTTTACTCCTTTGCCGTCTACTGGATGATCCTGACGCTGGGCCCGATACTGGCTGGTGCCAGTCTGGCCATCAGTTCTTACTTATTATCGCTACGCTGGGTCAACGTCACCGGCGTCACCAGCCTTATCGATCAGGTGTTACGCATCTTCCCTCTGGTGCTCGCCATCCTCGCATTCTGGTTGCTCTACAGCATCGTCCCGACGCGCCGTGTGCCAACACGTGATGCGCTAATTGGTGCGATTGTCGCCGGGCTGTTGTTTGAGCTGGGCAAAAAAGGGTTTGCGCTCTATGTTACGATGTTCCCTTCGTATCAATTAATTTACGGCGTACTGGCAGTCATCCCGATTCTGTTTTTATGGGTTTACTGGACCTGGTGTATTGTGTTGTTAGGCGCGGAAATCACCGTCACCCTGGATGACTATCGCCAGCTAAAACAGCAGGAACGCGAAAAAGAACGAGAGGAAACATGATTGCTTTGATTCAGCGCGTCAGTCGCGCCAGCGTCGTGGTTGATGACGCGACGGTGGGCGAGATTGGCGCCGGTTTGCTGGTGTTATTAGGGGTGGAGAAGGGCGATGACGAGCAAAAGGCACAGCGCTTATCTGAACGCGTGCTGGGTTATCGCATCTTCGGTGATGAGAACGACAAAATGAACCTGAACGTACAGCAGGCCGGTGGCAGCGTGCTGGTGGTTTCGCAATTCACACTTGCCGCCGACACCAACAAAGGCATGCGTCCCTCATTCTCGGGTGGTGCCGAACCGGCGGAAGCCGAGCGTCTCTATCACTATTTCAGCGATTGTTGCCGGGCACAGGGTGTGACCACGACGAACGGTCGTTTTGCTGCCAACATGCAGGTTTCGCTGGTGAATGATGGCCCAGTGACCTTCTGGTTGCAGGTGTGAGGTTTTCAGCCGAGCGGCCAGGGATCAGCCACGCAAGCTCCGAACGAGAGAATCACTTTATGTATCATCTTCGTGTGCCGCAAACGGCGGAAGAACTGGATACCTATTATCAGTTCCGCTGGGAAATGTTACGTAAGCCACTGCGTCAGCCGCAGGGTTCTGAGCGTGATGCCTGGGATGCACTGGCGCATCATCAGATGGTGGTCGATGAGCAGGGCGCTCCTGTTGCGGTTGGCCGTCTCTATATCAATGCGGAAAACGAAGCGGCCATCCGCTTCCTGGCCGTACACCCTTCGGTGCAGGGCAAAGGATTAGGGACGCTGGTGGCGATGACGCTGGAATCCGTTGCGCGTCAGGAGGGGGCGAAGCGCGTGACCTGTAGCGCACGTGAAGACGCCGTGGAGTTCTTCGCCAAGCTGGGTTATGTCAATCAGGGAGAAATCACCGCGCCACAAACCACGCCGGTGCGCCATTTCCTGATGATCAAACCGGTGGTGACACTGGATGACATTCTGCACCGCGCTGACTGGTGTGGTCAGTTGCAGCAGGCCTGGTACGAGCATATTCCGCTCAGTGAGAAAATGGGCGTGCGCATTCTGCAATATACCGGGCAGAAATTCGTTACTACCATGCCAGAAACCGGTAACCAGAACCCGCACCACACGTTATTCGCTGGCAGTTTGTTCTCACTGGCTACGCTCACAGGTTGGGGGCTGATTTGGCTATTACTGCGCGAGCGGCATCTCGGCGGCACTATCATCCTTGCCGATGCTCATATTCGTTACAGTAAGCCCATTAGTGGGCGTCCGGGTGCAATTGCCGACCTGGGATCACTGAGTGGCGACCTTGACCGTCTGGCGCGTGGTCGTAAAGCACGCGTGCAGATGGAAGTGGAACTGTTTGGTGATGATGAGCTGGGTGCGGTGTTTGAAGGGGTATATATCGTACTGCCAGCCGATGCAGAGGGTGCATTAGAAGAGGGTGGCTCGGGTGCACGCATTAATTAATGCGTGCAGATTACGTTGTAGCCATCTTCAACCTTAATCGGTAGCAGCGCGAAGAATGGCGCATCGGTGAGCGACAGGGTGTCGCTACTGATACGCGGCATTCCTCGCATCGCTACCGTTTGCTGAAAATCTATTGAACCTGACCCGCATGCATCGTCTGCTGCACCGATTGTGTATCGGTGGTCACGGACACATTACCCCCAACACTTTGGCGCAATGGCGCGGCAGCACTCAATGAACCTTTCACCTGTAGCAAAAGATTACTGTTGCCGCTAAGAGGCAACGCAGGCCAGCCCCAGTTCTGCAACACATTGGCGGGCACCGCCTGACCTTTGAGATTCAGCGTCAATGGACGCTGTGCATCCTGGCCAACACTCGCCGTCCCTTCCAGCAAACCGTTACCGTTGAAGGCGCTCATTTCCGTCACCTGAATCTGCTGATCGTTAGCATTAAAGGCAATGGAGGGATGGCGCAGATCGGTGCGATTAAACGTTGCTTCCGCCGCGTTAAAGCTCGCTTTACCGCCCCAGATTCCCCACTGATGCTGGCGTGCCAGTAGCAGGTTATCGGCGTTACCATCCAGCGCGGTCATCTGGAATGGGAAAGCAGGGTTGATGTCGATCACCAGATTACGATTGGCCGTAGCGTGTGTCACCAGCACGCTATCCAGCCATGATGGCAATGCTTGCTGCCAGCGGTCGCGCCAGTTCTGCGGTAAGGTATATTCCAGCCCGGCAATGGCTAAATCATTCAGCGTCAGGCGTTTATCGCTGCGCGTCCAGTTGCCGCTGGCACGGATCACGCCATTGGCCCAACGTGAACTGAACTGGGCCAATTCAATGCCCTGCGCCGAGAAGTTGGCATTCACAATCGGATCGTTCAGCTCAAAGCCACCATTAATGAAGTTACCGGCATTCATCGACAGTGAGCCATCATCGCTTTGCCAGTCATCTCCACGCAGCGTGATGTTCTTCAGGGTTAAATCGAGGTCGGTGACAGCCCAATCGGGCCCTTGCAGTCGGGCATCAGTCATATCCAGGCGATTGATGCTCACTGACGGCACGTCGCGCAGAGGATTGAGGAAATCACTCAGATTTTGATGGGTCTGCAGGCGGATATCGTTAAGACGTAGCTGATCAATCTTCCAGTTACCCTGCGCGTCGCGCTCGGCGTTGCCGGTCATCGAACCACGCGCGAGATCGGCCCCAATATTGCTGAATATCATGCGGTGCTGCTTCACACTTCCCTGCAGCAGCACATTGTTGCCCGGAACACCATTCAGCGTCAGCTTGCCTGCGCTCATCTGGAACTGTGCATCGCTGCCCAGCATATCCGTCGGGGTCGGTTTCCACGGGATAATTCCGCCATTAACCCGTTCAGCGATCATCGGCAGCATGCTGTGCGGGCTATCAATGCGCACGTTGTTCAGTTGCAGGCGATTGGCCTGGATAGGCAGCGTGGTATCGGGCGTCTGATTCGCGAGGTTAATCTCGCCATCACGCACGTCGATGCTATCAAAATGCAACCAGTCACTGAATTGCACCAGCGCCAGTCCAAGATCGACGCGCTTGGCCACCAACACCGCTGGCTGACCATCGTGCCCAAAGCTGAAATCATCCAGCATGATGTGCGAGGGAGAAGAGAAGTTGTGCTCTATCTTGCTGAGGGAAAGATGCCAGGCGGTCTTATCACTTACCCAACGGCTAAACCAACCTGCGCCCCACTGTGTCTGCAGCAAGACATACAGGACAACCAGCCCCAGCAGAATCAGCAGCAGTAAGGTAAGGAAAAACTTGCCTAAAAATTTCATCGCATCCATCCATCCCGATATTTATCCGGTAAGAGGTTGTTATGCCTGAATTACCGTTACAGCTCAACAGCCTGGATGTAAAAGCGGATAAATAACAGGCAGGCCGTAGCCTGCCTTAAGGGTTACTTTTCCTGTGGAAAGACGAGGTTAAGCACGATTGCGGTGATACCACCGGCAGCAATGCCTGAGGAGAGCAGGGTTTTCAGCCAGTCCGGGGCGAATTGCAGAATCAGTGGTTGCTGTGAAACACCCAGGCCAACGGCCAGCGACAGTGCGATGATCATAATGGCGCGACGGTTCAGCGGCTCGCGCGAAACGATGCGTACACCCGATGCCGCAATCGTGCCAAACATCACGATGGTGGCACCACCCAGCACTGGCTCAGGAATGTGCTGCACAAAACCACTCACCGCCGGGAACAGGCCAAGCACGATCAGCATCAGTGCCACGACAAAGCCCACATAACGGCTGGCAACGCCGGTCAATTGGATCACGCCATTGTTCTGCCCAAAGCAGGAGTTCGGAAACGTATTGAACAATGCGGATACAAATGAGTTGAGGCCATTAGCCAGCACGCCGCCTTTTAAGCGCTTCATATACAGTGGGCCGCTCACCGGTTGCTCTGACACATCCGAGGTGGCAGTGATATCGCCGATGGTTTCCAGCGAGGTCACCATAAACACCAGCATCAACGGGATCAGCAGGTTCCAGTCAAAACCGAGACCGTAATAAAGCGGTGTCGGTACCGCCACCAGCGGTTGAACGGTGGGCGCGCTGGTGGCAGGTAGCATATCCAGCGCCCATGCCAACGCATAACCGACCGCCATCGCGATCACCAGTGAAGCCACACGCAGGTAGGGATTGCGCTGACGGTTGAGCAGGATAATCACCACCAATACCGCGCCAGCCAGCAGCAGGTTCTTTGGTGCGCCGAAAGTGTGATCGCTCATCGCCGCGAAGCCACCGCCAATCGAGGTCAGGCCGACCTGAATCAGTGACAGGCCAATAATCATCACCACAATGCCGGAAACCAGCGGGGTAATAATACGACGCGCCAGATGCAGAACGCGTGACAGCACCATTTCGGTACAGGACGCCACCATCAACGTACCGAACAGCGCGGCCATCATGGTCGGGACATCGACACCGCCATTTTTCAGCGCCATGCCACCCATAATCAGCGGTGTCACAAAGTTAAAGCTGGTGCCCTGAATGGAGAGCAAACCCGAACCCACCGGTCCCCAGGTTTTGATTTGCAGGATCGAAGCCACACCCGATGCAAACAGCGACATGCTGATAATGTGCTGCGTATCCTGAGCCGGTAAACCCAGCGCCTGGCAAATCAACAGCGCAGGAGTGATGACCGCGACAAACATCGCCAGCAGATGCTGACAGGCAGCAAACAGCGTTTGTGGCAGCGGTGGACGATCTTCGAGGCGGTAAATCAGTTCACTTTGGGGACGGGCTGACTGATGAGTTTCAGCAGTATTAACGGACATGGTGCGCGTTCTCAATGACAACAAAGGGGCGATTTTAAACGGTTGCAGTGTGAAAGCAATCGTTTGCAATGCCCCTTTTCACTTGCATTGATTTAAAGCGTAAACACGGTACGGCTGCGGCTATCATCTTCCTGCCATGCCTGAGTCACTTCACTCAACGGGCGCATCTGGAAAGCGACCGAAAAATCACTCTCCGCCGCGGCATTCAACATTTCGCTGATGCAGGCGATCAGATCCGCATCGGATACGCTACCCAGACCGCTGCCCATTAATGTCAGACCGGATGAGCGCAACAGCTTGCTGTGCAGGGTGATCTCCTGGCCACTCAGCGAGCCAATTTGCACGAAGCGCACCGCTTTCTCTCCACCCGCGACAGCCGCCTGCATGATATCGAGCGCGCTCTGGCCCCACAGGTAATCCAGCACGATATCGATGCCTTCTTTCATCAGTGCGGGCAGTGCGCCGGGCAACTCATCCAGCGTCAGGGTGATGTCCGCGCCCTGGGCACGCAGTTGATCCAGTACTTCACGATTGCGACCAGTGGCGATAATTTTGCCTGCGCCGAGGTGTCGTGCAATGCGCACCGCTAATCCACCTGAAGTGCCGGTGGCGCCATTGATCAGCACCGTTTCACCCGGCTGCAACTGCGCCCGGCGCGTCAATGCTGCCCAGGAGGACATGCCCGGATTGGCGATGGCGGCTGCCAGCACCGGATCGAGTGAGGCGGGCAGAGGCACAATGGCAGTGGCTGGAACCAGGGTTCTTTCCGCCATGCTGCCCCAGGGCGCATCAAACGCGAGAAAATAGACCGGATCGCCGTTGCTGAGTGTACCGGTACCGTCAATGCCGGTGATAAAAGGATATTGTGTGGTGGCACTGTAGTGTTTGCCAGACGCGCGTGCTTTCGCCAGTTGACTGACGGCAGCCGCTTTAACGCTAACTATCACATGCTGTTCATCGGCTTGCGGTTCAGGGAAATCAGCGTAAACCGGCTGTTCACCCGCTGCGGAAACGATAGCTGCTTTCATGCATTCTCCTTCAGATAATCGGAAGATATGTGTAATATGCACACATTAGTTCTGCCTCGGGATAACGTCAATGAAAAGTGTGCAAAATACACATAATAGTGCAGGGTTCGACGATCTGCATAATGCGCTGCTGATGATTGTGGGTACTTTTAATCGCCCGCAACGTGATGAATTACTAATAAAAGAGTCCAATATTCAACTCGATCGTGCGCTATTTCCGCTGCTGATTCAGATTGGCCGCTTTGGACCGATTGGCGTGGTGGAACTGGCAGAGCGCGCCGGGCGCGATTACACCACCGTGAGCCGTCAGGTGGCGAAACTGGAAGAGCTGGGGTTAGCGCAACGACAGAAAAATGCCAAAGACAAACGCGTAAACGAAGCGGTCATTACCGCCACTGGCAAAGCGATGACGGATAAAATCGATGCCGCACGGGCACAGATTTATCAGCATCTGTTTGAGAACTGGCAGGATAGCGAGCGCACCGAGCTGGCGCGTCTGTTGCAGAAATTTGTCGGGGATTTTATGGCGATCGATCGTAGTGAGTAAGGGAGGGTGTCGAGTTGGCTCTTTAACACGCCGTTTTTTGCCCTTTTTTAAGCGTTGCTGTAGCGCTCGGTCTCTGGCAGCCAGCGTTCAATCAACGCCTGCGCCTGTTCTGGATAGTGCTGGTGGATATGGCGTGCCACGCGTTGCACTTCCGGGATCATGCCCTGATCGCGCAGTAAGTCTGCAACCTTAAACTCCGCATTACCGGTCTGGCGCGTACCAAGTAATTCACCAGGACCGCGAATTTCCAGGTCGTGCTGAGCGATGACGAAGCCATCGTTGCTGTCGCGCAGTACCTGCAAACGCTTCTGCGCGGTTTTGCTGAGCGGCGCTTTGTACAGCAGCACGCAATGCGAGGCGACTGCGCCACGGCCCACGCGACCGCGCAGCTGATGCAGCTGAGCCAGGCCCAAACGTTCCGGGTTTTCGATGATCATCAGGCTGGCGTTGGGCACGTCTACCCCGACTTCAATCACCGTTGTCGCGACCAGTAACTGAATCTCGTTGGCTTTGAAGGCCGCCATGACCGCCTGTTTTTCTGCCGGTTTCATGCGGCCGTGCACCAGCCCAACCTGCAAGCCAGGCAGCGCGAGTTTCAACTCTTCCCAGGTGGCTTCCGCCGCTTGTGCTTCCAGTACATCTGACTCTTCAATCAGCGTACACACCCAGTAAGCCTGGCGACCTTCATGGCAGGCGTTTTTCACACGCTCAATAATATCGCCACGACGGCTGTCAGGAATGGCCACCGTGGTGACCGGTGTGCGGCCAGGCGGTAATTCGTCGATGGTGGAGGTGTCGAGGTCGGCATAGGCGGTCATCGCCAGGGTACGCGGAATCGGCGTGGCGGTCATGATCAGCTGATGCGGATGGAAACCCTGCTCTTCACCTTTTTCCCATAGCGCAAGACGTTGATGCACGCCGAAGCGATGTTGCTCATCAATGATCACCAGCGCCATGCCGTTGAATTTGACCTGCTCCTGGAACAGCGCATGCGTGCCGACCACCATCGCTACCTGTCCGCTGGCAATCGCTTCCTGCTGGGCTTCACGTGCTTTGCCTTTTTGCTTGCCAGCCAGCCAACCCACTTCAATGCTCAGCGGCGCAAACCACTGGCGGAAATTGTTGGCATGCTGCTCGGCCAGCAGCTCGGTCGGCGCCATCAGCGCCACCTGTTTGCCATGCGCAATGACATTCAGCGCCGCCAGCGCCGCGACCAGCGTTTTGCCCGATCCCACATCGCCCTGCACCAGACGCATCATTGGGAAGTCGTTGGCTAAATCGCGCTCGATCTCCTCAACCACGCGTTTTTGCGCGCCGGTGGGTGAGAAGGGCAGCGCGGCCAGCAATTGATTCACCAGATTATGCTTAGCAGGCATCGGCAACGCATGATGACGTTGAGCGCCGGCACGAACCGCCAGCATGCTGAGGTTGTGAGCCAGCAGCTCTTCAAGGATTAAGCGCTTTTGTGCGGGATGGCGACCGGTTTCCAGCTCGCTCAGACGTAAATCGGGCGGCGGACGATGCAGCGTGCGCAGGGCATCCGGCAAACTCATCAAGCCACCGCTCAGTTCTGACGGCAGCAACTCGGCAATCGGGCAGCTTTCCAGCAACGTCAGCGCTTGATCGGTGAGATTGCGCAGCGTGGCCTGACGAATGCCTTCAGTGGTGGGATAGACCGGTGTCAGGGTTTCCTGTAGCTCGACGCCGCCCTGTTCGCCCTGCACGCGATACTCGGGATGAATAATTTCAGCACCGCGCTGACCACGTTTGATTTCGCCATAAGCGGTGACGCGGCGGCCTGGCGCCAGACTGTTTTTCATCCCGGCATTGAAATTGAAGAAGCGCATGGTCAGCACGCCGCTGCCATCACTGATCTGGCACACCAGCATACGGCGGCGGCCAAAGGTTATCTCACTGTGCAGCACTTCACCTTCCACCGTGGACCAGACGCCCGGCAGCAGGTCATTAATCTTGTAGAGTTGGGTGCGATCTTCGTAGCGCAGCGGCAGATGCAGCAGCAAATCCTGAATAGTGAACAGGCTGAGTTTAGCCAGTTTTCCCGCCTGACTGGCGCCGACGCCGGTCAGGGTACTGAGCGGTATGGCATCCAGCAGACGGCCTTTCATTTTTTACCTGTGGATTGCATGGTGGCCCACCAGTCGGCATCGGCTTCCACCTCGCCCTGGGCGTTGATATGCGGATAAGGCAGACCTTTTTGCTTCGCCACGCGTGCAAGCACCGGATAACCGCCTTCAAACAGCAAACGCTGCTGTTCATCGGCATCAAGCAAGCTGTGCTGACGTTTGTACATGCCGGCGTTCTGCCGTTGACGCTGCGCTTCATACAGAATCAGCGCGGAGGCGACGGAAACGTTGAGCGACTGCACCATGCCCACCATCGGCACAATGATGTCTTGATCGGCGAGCGCCAGCGCTTCAGCGGTGATGCCGGTTTTTTCCTGCCCCATCAGAATGCAGGTCGGTTTGGTGTAATCGATCTCGCGAAAATCCACTGCATTGGCCGACAGATTGGTCGCCAGCACCTGCATCCCCTGATCTTTTAAGTGACGCACGGCTTCTGCGATATGACGATGCGTCTGCACTTTCACCCAACTGTTGCTGCCCGCTGAAGCAGATACCATGGTGCGCATGCGCACGCTAGGCCAGACGGCGTGCACTTCATGGATGCCGACCGCGTCAGCAGTACGAATCACCGCCGAGACATTATGCGGCTTATGGACCTGCTCCATGCACACGGTGAGGTCGTGCTGGCGCATGGCCAGCATTTCCTGGATACGAGCAAAACGTTGAGCGTTCATGCATTAATTACGGTTACGGTGAACTTTAATCACATCCGGCATTACGCGGATTTTACGCATAATGTTGGCCAGATGGACGCGATCGTTCGCGGTGAGGCGGATAAAAGCGCTGTAAACACGGCCGTCGCGCTCTTCCGTGTTAAGACTTTGGATGTTGGATCCCGCTGTGTTGATAGCTGCCGTCAGGTTCGCCAGTGCGCCCTGATGGTTGAACATATCCACCTTAATTTCCGCAACGAACTCCTGATCGATAACTTTATCCCACTCAACCGGCATAAACTTCTCGGGCTCTTTCTGATAGCCACGGATGTTACGACAGGATTCGTGGTGCACCACCAGACCTTTGCCCGGGCTGACGTGCGCAACGATCGGATCGCCAGGAATCGGACGACAGCACTTGGCAAAGGTAATCAATACGCCATCAGCACCTTTGATCGGCAGCTTTTTGCGTTTGCTGTTGCTTTGCGGCTGCTCAGCGCCCGACTGCAGCAGGTTTTTCGCCACGACCACGCTCATGGCGTTGCCGAGGCCGATCTCCGCCAGCAAATCGTCAATGCTGGTCAGCTTCATGCGCTCCAGCTCGTGCTGAATATTTTCCGGCGGGATCTCTGCCAGCTTCTTGCTGCCGCCGAGCGCATGGCTCAACAGACGACGGCCAAGGTTGACGGAGTCTTCGCGTTTCAGGTTTTTTAGTAGCTGACGAATTTTGGCGCGTGCTTTCGAGCTCACCACAAAGTTGAGCCATGCCGCGTTAGGACGGGCACCTGGCGCAGTGATGATTTCGATGGTTTGGCCGCTGGTTAGCGATTGCGACAGCGGATAAGGCTGGCGATCGACGCGGGCGCCCACACAGGCATGGCCAATATCGGTGTGCACGGCGTAAGCGAAGTCTACCGGTGTGGCGCCAGCAGGCAGTTCGACGATACGGCCTTCCGGCGTGAACACGTAGATCTCATCCGGGAAGAGATCGGATTTCACGCTCTCGATAAATTCAAACGAGCTACCGGCGCTTTGTTGCAGCTCCAGCAGGCTTTGCAGCCAGCGCTGGGCGCGAATCTGTGCGGTCGTGCCGCTTTCACCGGCCTCTTTATAAGCCCAGTGTGCCGCTACCCCCATCTCCGCCATCTGATCCATATCTTCGGTACGGATTTGCACTTCAACGGGCACGCCGTGCGGGCCAATCATTGATGTATGCAGTGATTGATAGCCGTTGGCCTTGGGAATAGCGATGTAATCTTTGACGCGTCCAGGACGCGGTTTGTACAGGCTGTGCATCTGACCGAGCACGCGATAACAGGTATCCAGGTCTTTCACGATAACGCGAAAGGCATAAATATCCATGATTGAGTGGAATCGCTGCTCTTTCAGGTGCATTTTGCGGTAGATCGAATAAAGATGCTTCTCGCGGCCACTGACGCGGCAGGGAATGCCTGCTTCCTGTAAGCGCCCGTCGATTTCAGAAAGGATCTTCTGAATCATCTCTTTACGATTACCGCGTGCCGCTTTCACCACCTCTTTTATCACGCGGAAACGATTTGGATAGAGGGCTTCAAAGCCGAGTTCTTCCAACTCTGTTTTCAGGTGATGAATACCAAGTCGGTGCGCCAGAGGACTGTAAATCTCCAGCGTTTCCAGTGCGATACGACGTTTCTTATCCGGTCGCAACGCACCGAGCGTGCGCATGTTGTGCGTGCGGTCAGCCAGCTTGATCAGAATGACGCGGATATCCTGCACCATCGCCATGATCATTTTGCGGAAGTTTTCAGCCTGCGCTTCTTTCTTGTCGCGGAACTTCAGCTTGTCGAGTTTCGACACGCCTTCCACCAGTTCGGCCACGCTTTTGCCAAACAGCTGTTCCATATCCTGGTAAGTGGCGGGTGTATCTTCGATCACGTCATGCAGCAGCGCTGCCATCAGCGTTTCATGGTCGAGTTTCATCTCGGCCAGAATGCAGGCAACGGCAACAGGATGGGTGATGTAAGGTTCACCGCTGGAGCGTGTCTGACCCTCGTGGGCATCACGCGCGACGAGATAAGCTTGCTTGAGGCGCTTGATTTGCTCCTCAGGCAAGTATTTTTCAATCAGTTGATTGAGGCTTTCAAACAGATACAAGGTTGACCTGCGAAGTGCTGTTAACGACGACCTTCAGCGATAGCGGTAACGGCTTGTAACTCAGCGGCTTCCTGCTCTTGCTGCTCCTGACGATCACGCACATCCAGAATCTGGGTAGTGATCAGGCCTTCTTCGATTTCGCGCAGGGCGATAACGGTGGCTTTATCGTTCTCTTCCGGAACCAGCGGATCTTTACCGCCTACCTGCATCTGACGTGCACGACGTGCAGCGACCAACACCAGGTCAAAACGGTTACCAATTTTCTCTACTGCGTCCTGAACGGTTACGCGTGCCATAGGTGTGCTACTCCACAGATGATGAAGAAATGACTGGGCATAATACTGAAAGTGACTTCAGACTGCCAATAGTTTGCTGATTAAAGCATCATGTCGCGATTTTTGGCGACTCATACGCAGACGTTCTGCGCGAATAATGTGTTTCAGGTCGGTCAGTGCCAGGTCGAAATCATCATTCACGATCAGATAATCGTATTCAGCGTAGTGACTCATTTCCGCCACGGCCTGAGCCATACGGCGGGCGATAACCTCTTCGCTATCCTGACCACGGCCACGCAGGCGACGATCTAACTCTTCAGTCGACGGCGGCAGCACAAAAATGCTGCGTGCGGCAGGCATTTTCTGGCGAATTTGCTGAGCACCTTGCCAGTCGATATCCAGAAATACATCGACACCGGTCGCCAGCACGCGCTCAATCGCGGCGCGCGAGGTACCGTAGTAATTGCCAAACACTTCCGCATGTTCGAGGAAGTCTTCAGCGGCAATCATGGTCTCAAATTCAGGCTTGGAGACAAAGAAATAGTGTTCACCATGAACTTCACCGGGACGCACGCCGCGAGTGGTATGGGAAACAGACACCTGCGTATCGTACAGCGGCTGTGTCTTCAATAAAGCCTGAATCAGACTGGATTTACCCGCGCCACTGGGGGCGGAAACAATATAAAGCGTGCCTTGAGCCATGGTTATCTTGAATTGAGTAAAGAGCGGAGTCGATTTCCTGCACAGTATACACGGCTTAACGGTGCCACGCAGCGTTTGCCGTTGGGCTAAGGTAATTCTTTTTCTGTGAACCCGCGTCAGATAACGCGGTAAGCCGCTGCAAACGGCTTAAAAAACCGGGAATACGTTTGCTCTTTATCGCCTTCAGTACTGGTCATTGCCCTCATCGCACTCTCCAATAGACAAAAAGGAGAGCAACGATGAAAGGATGGTGGTGGTTGTGTTGCTGGTTTTTCACCGCGGCTTGCGGGGCTGAAGCGCTGTGCCCTAACTGGTCACCGGTGCGCGCCGAACAAGAGATGGTTCAATTACATAGCCAGCTACGGCACTGGGATGATGCCTACTATCGCAAGGGCACGAGTCTGGTTAGCGATGGGGACTATGACAGCTTGCAGCAACGCTTACTGCATTGGCAGCGCTGCTTCGCGCCGGATCAACGGGCTTATCAAGCGCAGCCCACAACGGACGGTAGTACCCGACACCCGGTGGCACACACAGGGGTACGGAAACTGCGTGACAAGTTGGCGGTGGCTTACTGGATGCAGGATAAATCGCCACTGTGGATACAGCCGAAAGTCGATGGCGTGGCGGTAACGCTGGTGTATCGACGCGGGCAATTGGTTTCCCTGGTGAGTCGCGGCGATGGCTTGCGTGGCGAAGAGTGGATAACCAAAGCCCGCCATATTCCGGCGATTCCTACTCACATTGAAACCGATCGTGAAGAGGTGGTGCTGCAAGGCGAGCTGTTTCTGCTTATGACCGATCATCAGCAAGCACGTGACGGAGGGCGAAATGCCAGAGCGCAGGTGGCGGGTGCGATGATGCGTCATGAAGCTTCTCCGCTGCTGGTAGATTTCGGCATTTTTATCTGGGCATGGCCCGATGGTCCAATCCATATGCCCGCTCGACTGGCGCAGTTATCACGCTGGGGATTCGGTCTGGCGCAGGACTGGAGCCGCCCAATCAAGAACGAAGAGGAGGCGGAGGTGTGGCGCGATCGCTGGTTCCGTGCATCTTTGCCGTTCGTCACAGATGGCGTCGTGATCCATCAATCACCCGTCGGTGCCGGGCGGGACTGGCAGCCTGGTCAGGGGCATTGGTCCGCCGCGTGGAAATATCAGCCGGTTGAAGTCAGCAGTGAAGTGCTGTCCGTGGATTTCAACGTTGGGCGCACGGGGAAAATTGCCGTGGTGCTGAACCTCACTCCCGTTCAGCTGGATGATAAAACCGTGCGCAGAGTGAATCTTGGATCGCTGCGGCGATGGCGGGAGCTGGATGTCATCGCAGGTGATCAAGTGATAGTCACGTTAGCCGGTCAGGGTATTCCTCGCTTAGAGCGAGTCATTTGGCGGGTGAGAGGGCGAGATTATCCTTTAACACCACAGCAGGGCGAATTTAATCCGCTGTCTTGTTTGCACTTCAACCATGATTGTCGGCTGCAGTTCTTATCACGCCTCACCTGGCTCAGTCAGAAATCGGTGCTGAACATCCCTGGCGTGCAACGTAGTAGCTGGCAGCGGTTACTGAACAGTGGCGCCATCACCCATCTTTTCTCCTGGCTGACGTTAACGCCAGAAGAGATCGCGCAGGACAGCGGGATGTCCTCTGCGCGGGCACGAGAGATTTGGCAACGTTTCCAACAGACACGTCAGCAACCCTTTCGTCGCTGGGTGAGCGCATTAGGTCTACCGCTTCCCCGAACCGCGTTGCAGGCCTTAGCGGATAACGACTGGACAGCGTTGCTGGCTCGCTCGGCAGATGAGTGGCAGCAGCTACCCGGCATCGGGCGCACACTGGCAGAGCGGATTGTTAGCATGCTGCAGGATGAGGAATTACAGCAACTGATCCGCTTTTTACAGCTGCAGGAGATTCCTGATGCACCTTAATGTTCGGGATGGGGATAGTTGAAGATCGGCAGGCCAAGGCGGAAGCGCAGTGCTAATAAACGGCCAAAAAAGCCAGCCAACAGCGTAATGATCACCACGGCTTCATGCGGAAGCGGCGTTTTGAGCAACAAAATGTAGAGCCAGCCTGCGGCAAACGCGATACCGGCGTACAGCTCTTTTTGAAATACCAACGGAATGCGGTTGCAGAACATATCACGTAATACGCCACCAAATACGCCGGTGATCACGGCGGCAATAGCGGCAATGATTGAGGCATGGCCAGAATCCAGCGCGACCTGCGCGCCAATAATGGAGAACACCACCAGGCCAAGCGCATCCAGTACCAGAAATACTTTACGCAGATGATTCATCAGAGGGGCAACAAAAGTGGTCACTACTGCAGCGGCGGCCACAATCATGATGTACTCCGGGTTTTTAACCCAGCTCAATGGATAGTGCCCGAGCAGGATGTCACGCACCGAGCCGCCTCCGATTGCAGTGACGGACGCAATGATGATGACGCCAAACAGATCCATTTTGCGGCGACCAGCGGCCAGCGCACCGGTCATGGCTTCGGCGGTGATGCCAATAATGTAGAGAACGGTTAATAACATAGAGCACTCCATAAGATCGGCGGCCAGCCTAAAGATTTCCTCAGCTATCGACCACTGAGTATTTCTAAAGCAGACGTCATCGGATTAGCTGTTTTGATGCCGCTCATGCTAACAGGCTTAACCCGCTTGATAAATCAGGAGTGTGTTACGCATTCGCATTAAAAAATGTGATGTGATCCGTGTGATCGTGCAGGTCCGAGGGGTAAGAGGACGGGTGAAGAAGAGATGTTAAACGTATCAAAAAAAGAAAAAAGCGTGCTGGCGACCAGCACGCGAACGCATCTTCTCAGATGCCCAGAGCCCACCATACAGACTTGTTTTTATTATCCGTTTCTTGCTCGCACGTTAGCGAAACTTTTCAGGCTAAAACGGTATTCTGGCTGGAACCAGGAACGACCGTAGTAGCAGTAGACCAGCATTCTGATGGATACCATGGCCAGGTAGCCCCATATAGCGCACAACACTGAAGGGGTCAGCCATACGGTAAACAGCGTGACACCCAGACCAACCAGCACCGATGAGGTTTCTGTGAAGGCGATACGCGAGAATTGTTTCTCACGCTGTAATATGGCGCGATAATGTTGCCCTTGTGGAATAATGATGAAAATCACCGAAATCATTTCCAGCATAATCGCCATTTCCGGTTGGTTCATGATTCGGCTATATAAATCACTACCAATAAACAGCACGGCGAATATTATCATGCCACTTAATACATTTCCCCAGTAGAGAATGGAAAGTTCGCTGTTATTAAGGTTTATATTTCTGATAACTGAATTTCCAAATCCACGATCGGCAAGCGTATCAATAATCAATAACATCACAATGGCAATCGCAAGTAAATCTAACTCGTTTGCCTGAAGTATTTGTGCCAGAAGTGAAAGTTGTAAAACACCAATGCCGACGATTTTTATGGATGACAAAATTGACCATTTGGCGCTGGCCAAACTTTTTTCTCTTATCGCCATGTTCTGCTCGTTATGGTACATGTACCAATGCAATTAAGGGTTCACCCGGGCGCCTGCCCAGAGTACAGATTACATCAATGCAGCGTGTCCTGGCGCAGCCCTGAAATGCCTTTCAGAGTTTGCCACGTAAAGATGCATTCAATTAAATGATGTTCTGAATTTAAAGAGATGCCCCTGGCGCGTAAATATTTCATTGTCTCAGCGGTATCTCCTCCTGTTCGGAGGAAATCCGCAAGATCATTATAAAATCCCTTTGAATTATTATATTCCCCGGCCAGTATCCTACTGGCAATCTCAACAAATTCTTTTTCAGACAACAAAGGATAGGTTGAGCGATCCATGTTATTTCCCTGCTGTTGTTATTATCGGGTATTGCTGTGTGTGAATGAGTTATACCGTGTTTTAATTAAATTAACACCATAAGAAAACTCCTATAAATGAACTTCAGAAATAAATGGTTTCAGACTTTGCATCAGAATAGATAAGGGGACGGATGAGCGATTAATAAGTCCTGTTAGACATTTTGATCGGCGATTAAACAAGTCATTTGAATAAGTAAGAAAAAACACCGATAAATCAGAGGGGCTAAGACTTAGGGGGCGTGCTCTCACCAGGAATTTTCCTGGTGAGAAGACTTTAGCCAGACTGGTGATTAGCACGAAAAGCAACAGGTATTATCGTTAAACAGTTAAACGCTATTACGTAGAAAAAGATGACTTTTTTATTGATTGCTTCCAGCGAAAGTTAATGCAGTACGATTTTTATAATGCATTGATTCTAATGAGTTAACAGGTGGAGAAGTTGATCCAGGTCGCGTTTTACCCAGTCAACGTCCTGAGCAAATTTTTCATCAGACATAAGGGGTTGGCGATAAACCACCATCACCACTTCGGCTCCCTTTTCGTTAGCAATCACGCGCATCGGCATATAAATCTCCTTACCGCTGCCGGTATCGATCCAATGATCCATGACGCCAAAGGGGTTGTGTGGCGTGAAGCGGATTTTCACTGAACCTTCAGGTCCTTTGGCTTTCCAGTAGTTACCCTCTTGCGTGAGCGTACTGGCACTTAGCCCACTGGCCCATTTGGCAAAGCATTCAGGTTTCCAGATGGTTTCATATAAATCTAACCAGTTGCGGGGAATGGTCAGCGTGACTGTCTGAGATGGCAGCATGGAACCTCCGTTAGGCGAATGAAAGGCAGGGAATCCGTAAGGGTGGCTTCTGGAGATGAATGATGACCGCCACAGTAAAATGGCGGTCTTAAGGCCGTACCCTACAGAATGATGAGACTGCCTACAGCAAAGAGTACCTTAACTGAAGGGGATTCCGCTGCAAATGGCAGGATAGTGGAAGTGTGCTGCAACAGAGGTTTCCAGTAAAAATCCTGCTATCAGATAAACTTGCCGCGTCCCTGAATATCCTTCGTCTCTGCTGTACCGTCCTGATGGCGTAAAACGAAGCGGTCAGATTGAGCCACTACCGCGCAGCTGTGATTGGGGAAGATGCGTAGCAGAGCCCCAAGCGCCGGAGCATGATCTCCGTATTGCAGAAAGCCATGCTCTTCCGAAAGTTTCAGAATTTCGTATTGGTTGCCCTGCTCATCAACGGCGATACCGAAACCGCTGGCGTTAGTGCCGTGCGGACCCTTATCAGAGCTGAGCATCTTGGAGCCGGCATCAATAATCGCGAAATGCGGATTCACCGCCACTACACGCGTTACCACGCTGAGTGCCAGTGCATCGGGCGTGCACAGCCCCAGGCGCCAGGCGGTAAGATCCAGCAGCGCATAATTTCCCGGGCGAATTTCGTCGCTGCCTTCAGCCACCGGCGCGGCCAGTGCTGTAGGCGTGGAGCCCACGGAAATGGGGCAACGCGCAAAGCCTGCAGCGATCAATTGCTGCTGAACTTGACGCATCAAGATGATTTCCTGCTGTGCAACTTCAGCGATAGCCACGGCATGACCTGCGCCGTAAGCATGGCCGGCGTGTGAAATCAGCCCGGCAAAAGTTAACCCCGCTGCTTTAATCTGCTGCGCCAATGCCACGGCTTCACCGCTGTGTGGATCCACTCCCACGCGATGCAATCCCACATCGACTTTGATGGCAATGGACAACTCACTGGCAGGCTGCTGGCGATGCGCTTGAGCGATGGCTGTGACGCCGAGAGCACAGTCGGCAATAAAGATGACGCGCGCCTGATGTTGCACGGCAACAGCCAGTAGTTCAGTAAGCGTATCGGCGTGAACAACCGGATAAGCCAGCAACAAATCGCGCTCCCCACCGAGGATAAAGGCAACACCCTCACTAGGTTTTGACACGGTAATACCACGCGCACCTAACTGGCGTTGCTGTTCGGCAATCCAGACACTTTTATGCGTTTTGATATGTGGACGCAGCGTGACACCTGCGGCATCGGCTTTTTGCTGCATGTGTTGCAGATTGCGTTGCAGGCGCGTCGCATCAATTTCGAGGTAAGGCGTCAGTCGGTCAGCGATAAGAGGGCGTAACCAGCCGGCATTGGCATTCTGTTCCATCATGATAGTCCGCAGAGTATTCCAGGTGCGGACTATCATTCATCAATGTGCGGCAGAATGCCAGCCGTCAGCTTATCCCTTCACTGAAGGGCCAGTGTTCTGGAATCCGCCCCCTAGGTCTTCAATCAGTACCACCGCCAGATTGATCTGCTGCGCTTGTAACGCCACCAGTTTCTGATCGGACTCGATGAGTTGGTTCTGAATGGTTAGCACATCAAGGTATGGACGCAATCCTGCGGTATATTCACGGTTTAAATCATCCCAGGCGCTATGAATGAGTTGATTCGCGCTCTGCTGCTGCGCCAGCTGATCCTGAATTGATTGCAGCTGCGTAATGGTATCGCTGATATTCCCCAGGGAATCAATCAGCAGCTTGTTGTACTGCGCGACAGCCAGATCATAGTTAGCGTCACTTTCCGCTAAATCGGCGCGGCGCTTGCCGGCATCGAAGATCGGCAGAGACAGGCTTGGACCCACGTTAAAGAATCGGCTGGGTGCACCGAAAAATGCATCGCCGAGCAGTGAACGCGTACCGGCTTCCGCCACCAGGTTGATGTTAGGATAGAACTCGGTTTTCGTTGCGGCAATTTGTTTTGATGCTGCTTCTACGCGCCAGCGTGCTGCCACCACATCCGGGCGACGACCCAGTAGCTCCGCTGGAATATTACCCGGCAGCGTGGCGGCAATGGGGACACTCATTTTCGCTGGTTTCAGTTGGTGCCAGTAATCGGGCCCTTTGCCGATCAACGTGGAGAGTTGAATGCCGGCATCGGTGACATTCTGTCTGGCTTCAGTCAGAGTCGCTTCAGCGGTTTTTTGCTGCGATAGCGCCTGCTTGTATTGATAGTCGGACGTCAAACCGGCGCTGACATACTGCTGCTGAATTTTGGCGATGCCACTGGAACGGTCGGCATTCTGTTTTGCCAGTTCAGCGTTCGACCAGGCCAGGTTGAGGTTATTCCAGGCGCGCGTCACGTTGACGGCGAGCGTTAACTGGCTGGCCCGGCGATCCAACTCACTGGCGCGCGCCTGACCTAGCGCGGCTTCTGCTGCATCTTTCTTACCGCCCCACAGATCAAAGGTGTAGCTCATACCGATATTGGCCGTGCGCAGCGTGCTGTAGCTTTTACCTTGCAGAAGCGGGTCGTCGACTTTTGCCACACGGGAACGCGTGATCCCGGCATTGAGATCCACATCGGGATAGCGCTCAGCCTCGGCGGCAATGACCTGAGCATTGGCTTTGTCTGCCTGCGCGTTCACCACCTGCAAATCCGGGCTTGAAGTCATAGCATCGGCAATGAGCCGATTCAGTTGCGGATCGTTAAATCCGTGCCACCATTCGGTTTTTGGCCAGTTTGCTGCACTGAAATGCGCGCCGCTAAGGGATGCTTTGGCTTGCAGTGAGTTGGCATCAAGCAGTGAGTTATGAGGATGTAAGCCGTGCGGATTGGCACAACCGGTCAGCAGAGCGCTGGACACAGCAAGCGCCAGCAGCGCGCGTGGTTTGGTGGTAAGTAGCAGGTTCATGTTTTTGGTCAGAATAGAAGAGAGCAGACCATTACATGAGTCTGTGCAATCTTTGACAAACCTGTTTTTCGTTAAGAATGGTTGGTAAATGTGAGCAGTGCAGAAGGGGCAGCAGGCGAAGGCCTGCTGCATCAACAGATTAGACGTAAAGTGACGCTTCACCCGGTGGGCGAGTTTTAAAGCGGCGGTGCAGCCATAAGTACTGCTCAGGTGCGCGCAGGATCTCTTTCTCGATCACTTTATTCATGTAAGCCGCGGCAGCCGCTTCATCTTCATACGGATAGTTTTGCAACTCCGGTTGAATGATGAGCTGATAACCGCTCTTATCGCTGTTGCGGATCAGCACTATCGTTAGCATGGCCGGTTTAGCCAGACGCGATAATACGAAGGTGCCATTGGTGGTAGCCGCTTTTTCGACAGCAAACAGCGGAGCGAACACGCTGCCTTTCGGGCCGTAATCCTGATCTGGCGCGAACCAGACGGCTTCGCCCTGTTTCAATGCCTGCACCATACCGCGCAGATCGCGACGATCAATCATCGCCTTATTCGATCGCATACGACCTTTTGTCTGCGCCCACTCCATTGCCTGATTATTGTGAGGGCGATACATCGCCATCATTGGCTGGCACAGTCCGGTAATGCGGCCACCCAGCTCAAGCGACATGAAATGCACACCAATCGCCATCACGCCGCGATGGTTTTGCTGCGCATTTTGCAGGTTGTGCAGGCCTTCAACCTGGAAATAACGGCGGACGCGCGCATCCGACCAGAACCAGGCAATACCGGTTTCTGCCAGCGCCATACCAAGGGATTCAAAGTTACCGGCGATCAATACCTCTTGATCTTCCTCATTGATATGCGGGAAGCAGAGTTCAATATTGCGGCGGGTAATGCGCTCACGACGCTTCAGAAAGTGACGCGACAGCTTGCCGGCAGAGGCGCCAAGCCGAATTAAAATAGGATAGGGAAGCTGCACCAGCAGCCACAGCACACCCAGCCCAAACCAGGTAAACCAGTAGCGGGGATGCAAAAGTTTAGAATTGAACTGCCCGTTTTTCTTCATAACGCCTTCAGGGAAAGAGTGGGTGTATCGCACAAAGAAGGGTGTCCATGAATTCCTGGCGGTACGGCTGTGTTAATTACGACCAGTAGATTAGCAAATAGTGCCCTCAAAGAAACGTAATCTCTGCAATCTTTAGGATTGAGAGGTTTCATTGAGGAAGCGTATTTTCAACGGAAGATTCATGGAATGAAAATAAATAATTGATGATAAACAACAACATAATTTCTTACTGTGATAGTCCATAAGGTTGATTCACAGTCATGTTTGGTCAGCCATTGACATGCATCATCATCAAAGCTTTCACAATCTTTACATTGCAAAGTCTGCAAATTGGTCTACAGGATAAACGAAACGTACTGGGCATGCTGAGCGGGCAAAAAAAGCCCGGATCACCGGGCTTTTTTTAACACCAGCCGAATGAGGTGTTATTCGATGTTCTGAATCTGCTCGCGCATCTGCTCAATCAACACCTTCAGCTCGATAGCTGACGCCGTGATATCGGCATTGATCGACTTAGAGGCTAGCGTGTTCGACTCACGATTGAACTCTTGCATCATAAAGTCGAGACGGCGGCCAACCGCTTCTTTCTTCTTCAGGATGTTGTAGGTCTCTTTGACGTGCGCATCCAGACGATCCAGCTCTTCCGCCACATCAATGCGCTGCGCCATCATGACGAGTTCTTGCTCAAGGCGCGTATTTTCCAGCTGTACTTCCGCTTCTTCCAGTTTGCTGACCAGACGTTCACGCTGCCACTTCACCACTTCCGGCATCTGCGCACGCACTTTGCTGACTTCCTGCGACACGCCTTCTAAACGCTGCTCAATCAAGGTCTTGAGCGCAGTGCCTTCGCTTTCACGAGCAATGATGAAGTCATCCAGTGCGCCGTCGAGTGCGGTCAGCAGTTCGGTATTGATAGCATCCAGATCCTGTTCCTGAGCTGACATCACGCCAGGCCAGCGCAGAATATCCAGCGGATTAATTGCGCCTTCGTCGGTTTGCATCTTCACCCAGTTGGCGGAGCGCACCAGCTGTTTCGCCAACGCCTCATTCAGTTGCAGCTCACCTTGCGCACTGGGGTCGGCATCAAAGCGCAGGTTGCACTCGATTTTACCGCGCGTCAGGCGATTACGGATACGCTCGCGAATCACCGGCTCCAGGCTACGAAATTGTTCCGGCAGACGGATGTAGGTTTCCAGATAGCGTTGGTTTACCGAACGGATTTCCCAGGCTGCGCTGCCCCAGTGGCCTTTTGCTTCGCGGCGGGCGTAAGCGGTCATGCTGCGGATCATAAGCTTGTACTCATTTTCAGGAATGTTCATCGCATTATAGTGATGGCAGCCAAACCATGATAGGCATAAGCGCAATGAGCTCACGCCGCGCGCAACTTTCGGTGAAAAGGATGACGTATCCACCTTTCACACCCTATGATGTCCTGTGTGATACCTAAACAGTCTGAGGCTATGATGCTGAATAAATTGGCGATGCCGTTGGCGTTCGTCTTCTTTCTGGCCGGATGCCAGACAACCGCTGCACCTCCTGAACAGATCCCACCGAATACCGCTCCTGTTGCTGTGTGCGGCTCAGGGGACATCATGATGCAAACCACTCTTTGGTTCGGGATGAACAAGCCGAAAGGCGGCGTCATCAGCAGCAGCGAATGGCAGCAATTTGTTGATAATGATGTCACGCCACGATTCAAAGATGGGCTTTCAGTGTATGACGGTAAAGGTCAGTGGCTGGGAGAGGGTGGAAAGCTGGCGCGTGAAAACAGCAAAGCGTTAATGCTGATACATCAGCCGGATCGTGCAAGTTCTGACAGCATCAATGCGCTGCGCGACATTTATAAAAAGCGCTTCGATCAGGAGTCGGTGATGCGTGTCGATTCGCTGGTGTGTGTCGCGTTCTAAAGCAGAACAGGGCCGCTTTGATGGGCGCGGCCCTGTCAAGAGCGGCCAGCTGGCCGCTCCGCTGTGATTAAATGAACAATCCTGCAAACGCGGCTGACAGCAGGCTCACTAGCGTGGAACCATAAACCAGCTTCCAGCCAAAGCGCGATACCACATTGCCCTGGCGCTCATTCAGTCCTTTAATCGCTCCCGCCACGATGCCAATTGAGGCAAAGTTAGCAAACGACACTAAAAACACGGACAGAATGCCGAGACCGCGCGGTGACATTCCCGCAGCGACTTTCTTCAGCTCAATCATGGCCACGAATTCATTGGCTACCAGTTTGGTCGCCATGATGCTTGCCGCTTGCAGGGCATCGGCAGATGGAATGCCAATCAACCACGCAAACGGATAGAAGACATAGCCAAGCAGTTGCTGGAAGCTGTAGCCAAATACCGCGGTAAACAGAGCGTTAATGGCGGCGATCAGGGCGATAAATCCAATCAGCATCGCCAGAATAATCATCGCCACTTTAAAACCTGCCAGGATGTATTCGCCCAGCATCTCAAAGAAGCTCTGGTCTTCGTGCAGCTTATCCAGTGCAATGCGTTCTTCATTTTCCGGGCGTGTCGGGTTGATGATCGACAGGATAATGAAGGTACTGAACATATTCAGCAGCAGCGCGGCAACCACATATTTCGCATCAATCATCGACATGTAAGCACCGACAATCGATAGCGACACCGTCGACATCGCAGTTGCGGCCATGGTGTACATGCGCGGTGCGGAGATATCGCCGAGGATACCTTTATAGGCGATGAAGTTCTCCGATTGACCCAGAATCAGCGTACTCACGGCATTGAATGATTCAAGTTTGCCCATCCCGTTCACCTTCGACAGCAGGGTACCGACCAGACGAATCAACAACGGCAGAATACGCCAGTGCTGCAAGATGCCGATCAGGGCGGAAATGAACACAATCGGACAGAGCACGCCGAGGAAAATAAACGCCAGTCCCTGTTTCGCCATATTGCCGAACACAAAATCGGTACCTTGCGCAGCAAAGGTCAATAAGGTTTCGAAGAAGCCGCCGACAGCGGTCACCACAGACTGGCCGCCCGCAGAATGCAGGAAGAACCAACCTAGTGCCGCTTCAACCACCAGCAATTGAATAATAAAACGTAGGCGAATCAGTTTGCGGTCATGACTGACCAATAGCGCAAGGGCGAAGATCACCACCAGCGCCAGCAGGAAATGGAGTATTGCTGTCATCATTTGTCTTTTTATGAGAGGAAAGGGCGCATTTAGCCACAGCTGAGGCGAAATTTCATCCGGGAAAAGTGCCGCATGTAGGCAGGACAGCCGCGCACGAAGTCCGTATAATGCGCAGCCAAACCTAAGTAAGCCGGAGAGAAACCATGCGTCCAGCAGGCCGTAACGCATCTGAAGTGCGTCCCGTCACCCTCACTCGTCACTACACCAAACATGCAGAAGGATCCGTGCTGGTTGAGTTCGGTGAAACCAAAGTGCTGTGCACCGCCACCGTTGAAGAGGGTGTGCCACGTTTCCTCAAAGGCAAAGGTCAGGGCTGGGTCACTGCGGAATACGGCATGTTGCCGCGTTCCACCCACAGCCGTATGGCGCGCGAAGCGGCCAAAGGTAAGCAAGGTGGCCGTACGCTGGAGATTCAACGTCTGATTGCTCGCTCGCTGCGTGCCGCAGTGGATTTGGATGCGTTGGGCGAGTTCACCATCACACTGGACTGCGACGTGATTCAGGCCGACGGTGGCACGCGTACTGCATCGATTACCGGTGCATGCGTCGCGTTAGCCGATGCGTTGAATGCGCTGGTTGCGGCGGGCAAGTTAAAAGCCAGCCCGTTGAAAGGCATGGTGGCGGCGATTTCGGTCGGTATCGTTGGCGGTGAAGCGCTGTGCGATCTGGAGTACGTGGAAGATTCTGCGGCTGAAACCGATATGAACGTCGTCATGACTGAAGATGGCCGCATGATTGAAGTGCAGGGCACCGCCGAAGGCGAGCCGTTCAGCCATGAGGAATTACTGCAGCTGCTGGCGCTGGCGCGAGGCGGCATTGAGCAGTTGATTCAGGCGCAAAAAGCAGCGCTAACAAATTGATATAACAGGCGACCAGAGAGTCGCCTTTTCTTTATTTGAGGAGTGAGAAATGAAAGCCTGGCAGCGTCAGTTTATTGAATTCGCCCTAAACAAAGGGGTGCTGAAGTTTGGTGAGTTCACCCTGAAATCGGGTCGTAAAAGCCCATACTTCTTTAATGCCGGTTTATTCAATACCGGCCGTGACTTAGCGCTGCTGGGACGTTTCTATGCGCAGGCGCTGGTGGATGGCGGCGTTGATTTTGATCTGCTGTTTGGCCCGGCCTACAAAGGGATTCCGATTGCCACCACTACGGCCGTCGCACTGGCCGATCATCATGATCGCGATGTGCCTTACTGCTTCAATCGTAAAGAAGCCAAAGACCACGGTGAAGGCGGCTTGCTGGTCGGTAGCCCGCTGCAGGGCAAAGTGATGCTGGTGGATGATGTGATCACCGCGGGTACCGCTATTCGTGAATCGATGGACATCATCAGCGCGCACAATGCCACATTGGCGGGCGTCATGATTTCGCTGGATCGCCAGGAGCGCGGCCGTGGTGATATCTCCGCCATTCAGGAAGTGGAACGTGACTATCAGTGCAAGGTCACGGCGATCATTACGCTCGCGGAACTGATTGATTATCTGGAAGAGAAGCCGGAAATGGCAGACCATCTGGCGAAAGTGCGGGCGTATCGTAAAGAGTACGGTATTTAACACCGCGGCTTTATCACGGCCGCCATCGCTGGCGACCGGATGATGAACCAAGGTATTTTATCGCGCGCCCAATCATGGGCGCGCCTGATGAATCGCTACACTAACTGTGCCGCAATCAGTGGCCAGCGGCTGTCAAAATCAGTGGTTGGGCGATAGCGGAATTCAGATCGCACATAGCGGGAAAGCAATCCTTCACAGAACGCCAGTAATTGGCTCGCCAGCAGTGTTTCATCGGTCTGGAAACCTTCACCATCACGCATTTTCTTCTCGCGCATCACCTGACGCAGTTGCACCTCGATGCGTTCGAACAACTGGTTGATGCGCCCTTGCAGACGATCCTGTTCAAACATCAGCGCATGGCCGGTCAAAATGCGCGTCAGCCCCGGATTACGCTCACCAAATCCCAGAATCAGCTGCACGATTAAACGCAGTCGCGCGAGTGTTTCTTTCTCATCTTTCAGGATTAGATTGATGCGGGTAATCAGACTGTCTTCAATAAACTCGATCAGGCTGTCGAACATACGCGTTTTGCTCGGGAAGTGGCGGTAGAGTGCCGCTTCCGAAACGCCTACATTGGCTGCCAGCTTGGCGGTGGTGATTCGCTGACTGCCATCGCCCGACTCCAGCATTTGCGCTAGCGCCTGCAAAATCTCTTCGCGACGATTCCGTTTCGCGGCTTTTTTTTCTGCCATGACCTTCAAGACCCCTGAAATTCACCAAAAACAGGCAATACTGCCTCGTCAGCCACAAGCAGTTTGGCCCGTAGCGACGAGAGATAAAAAGATGGCTTGCGAAAAGTGTCGCGTGTTACTGACGACCAGAGTGGCCAAAACCGCCGGCGCCGCGATCGCTGGTGTCAAAATCTTCCACCAGGTTGAATTCGGCTTGTACCACCGGAACAAAGACCAGTTGTGCCAAACGGTCGCCAGGCTGCAGCGTAAAGCTATCCTGACCACGGTTCCAGACGGAGACCATCAGTTGGCCCTGATAATCGGAGTCGATTAAGCCCACCAGGTTGCCCAGCACGATTCCATGCTTATGGCCCAGACCTGAGCGGGGCAAAATCACAGCGGCCAGCGCAGGGTCAGCAATGTGAATCGCCAGACCAGTTGGCACCAGCGTGGTCATGCCTGGCGAGATCTCCAGTGCACCATCAAGGCAAGCACGCAGATCGAGACCCGCAGAACCCGAGGTGGCATAAGTTGGCAGTGGGAATTCGTTACCCACGCGCGCATCCAGAATTTTAACGTCGATTTTTTTCATCATAACGGCTGACAATCTCGTCTATTAATTGTTGGCCAAGGAGCGTCTTATCACTGAGCGGTAAGACTTTCTCTCCTTCCTGCCAAAAAAGGTGAAGAGCATTGGTGTCGCTATTGAATCCCTGTCCTGCCTGCGCCACATCGTTCGCGCAGATCAGGTCCAGATTTTTTCGCACCCGTTTTTGCCGCGCGTATTCTTCCACATTCTGGGTTTCGGCAGCAAATCCCACCACATAAGGGCGATGTTTCTGTAATGCCGCTACGCCTGCGACAATATCCGGGTTCTTCACCAACTGCAGCGTGACGTTATCATCGCCACCCTGTTTTTTGATTTTCTCTGCGGCAATGTTTGCCGCCCGGTAGTCTGCCACGGCAGCGCTGGCAATGAAAATATGTTGTTGGCTGATTTGCGCCATCACCGCCGCTTCCATTTCCAGTGCACTCCCCACATCAACGCGCGTGACGCCAGCGGGCGTAGGCAGTGTGACCGGGCCCGCCACCAGTGTCACCGTTGCGCCACGTTTTGCGGCGGCGGCGGCAATGGCGAATCCCATTTTACCGGAGCTGTGATTGCTAATGTAACGAACCGGGTCCAGCGCCTCACGGGTTGGGCCGGCGGTGATCATAATGTTGAGATGTTGCAGATCGTTGACGGGCGCGGCCCACCCCAGCGCATGAGCGACAATTGCCAGCGGATCAAGCATGCGGCCGGGGCCCACATCGCCGCAGGCCTGGCTGCCGCTGTCTGGCCCCCAAATCAGAACGCCTCGCTGATTTAGACGCTGAAGATTTTCCTGGGTAATCGGCGCGCGGTACATCTGTTGGTTCATGGCCGGCACGATCGCCAGAGGTGCTGCGCTGGCGAGGCAGGCGGTGGTCACCAAATCGTTAGCCATCCCTGCCGTGATGCGTGCAATCAAATCGGCGGTCGCGGGGGCCAGCACAATCAGATCAGCCCATTTCGCCAGCTCGATATGGCCCATAGCGGCTTCAGCGGCAGGGTCGAGTAAATCATCCAGCACCGGATATCCGGAAACGGCTTGTAAGCTGAGCGGAGTGATAAAGGCTTTCGCTGCATCAGTCATCATGACACGCACCTCTGCGCCACGATCGCGCAGACGACGAACCAACTCGGGAGTTTTATAAGCAGCAATACCGCCGCTGACGCCGAGCAGAATTTTTTTTCCGGCTAATCCCGTCATGTTCTTTGCCTCAACTCAAAACGGATTGCCGCTGTGATGCGGCAGATGCAGGCAACTTTATCACAAAATCCAGCGACCGCCTTTTCACGGCCTGCGCCCTTTGCGAGATGGCTCTGAAATCGCGACCGGCTTGCTGGTATGCCTCCTGGCAAATACGCACAATCGCCCTGACCCAGGAAGGAGAATGTCATGACGGAACTGGCCCCACGAGAAAAACTGGCCATCACAGGCGCAGAATCATTGAGCGATGCAGAACTGTTAGCGATTTTTTTGCGCACCGGCAGCCACGGTATTCCGGTGATGGCGCTGGCGCGACAAATGCTTAACGAGTTTGGCTCGCTATATCGCATCATGACCGCAAATGAAACAGAACTGAGCGTGATTAAAGGTGTAGGTACGGCCAAGATTACCCAGTTGCATGCAGTGGCTGAACTGGGGCGACGCTTTTTCGCCAGTCAGCTGGCGCGAGAAAATGTGATGGAGAATCCACAGGTGACAAGGCATTACTTGCAAAGCGTGCTGGCGCATCAGGAGCGAGAGGTTTTTATGGCGCTATTCCTGGATAATCAGCATCGGGTTTTGCAGGCGCAAAAGATGTTTACCGGCAGTATTGCCAGTGTCGAAGTGCATCCACGTGAAATTGTGCGCGAAGCGTTAAAACTCAACGCGGCCGCCGTGATTTTGGCGCATAATCATCCTTCCGGCATAGCCGAGCCCAGTCGCGCCGATCGTGATATTACCGGTAAAGTCGGGCAGGCTTGCGCGCTGCTGAATATTCGCTTACTTGATCATTTGGTGATCGGTCACGGCGAGTATACCTCCTTCGCTGAGCGCGGTTGGCTGTAAAATAACCATCCGATTGCCCAGAAATGATGCATTTTCGCGCGATCCATCGGGATCTTTATTTGTTCGGGACTTGAGCACTTGGGCTGAGCGGCGTATACTACGCCACCTTTGAGAATCTCGGGTTTGGCGTTTGGGCCAGCTTAGCGGGTTCACATGGAACTCGCTTGGGCGGGCTAAGGCCTGACGAGGCGGCCAAAACCTAGTTTTTAAAGCTCGAGCTGATTTGATTTTTGGAGAATAGAAATGTCACGAGTCTGCCAGGTAACTGGAAAGCGTCCGGTAACGGGTAACAACCGTTCCCACGCAATGAACGCGACGAAACGCCGTTTCCTGCCGAACCTGCACTCTCACCGTTTCTGGGTTGAGAGCGAAAAGCGCTTCGTTACTCTGCGTGTATCTGCTAAAGGTATGCGTGTTATTGATAAAAAGGGCATTGATACGGTTCTGACCGAAATCCGCGCCCGTGGTGAGAAGTACTAAGTACTAAGGAATTGAATCATGGCTAAAGGTATTCGTGAGAAGATCAAGCTGGTTTCCTCTGCTGGTACAGGTCACTTCTATACCACCACGAAGAACAAACGTACTAAACCAGAGAAACTGGAACTGAAAAAGTTCGATCCGGTTGTACGTCAGCACGTGATCTACAAAGAAGCCAAAATTAAGTAATTTTGGTGTTCTTGCGAAAAACCCGGCTTCGGCCGGGTTTTTTGTTTCTGCGATTTGTTGAGGAGATGACATGCCTGAATTACCAGAGGTAGAAACCAGCCGACGTGGTATTGAACCACATATGGTGGGCGCAACGATTTTGCATGCGATTGTGCGTAATTCACGCCTGCGCTGGCCGGTCTCGCACGAAATTCATGCGCTGAGCGACCAACCAGTGTTGAGCGTGCAACGGCGCGCAAAATACCTGCTGCTGGAATTACCCCACGGCTGGATCATCATTCACCTCGGCATGTCTGGCAGTTTACGCATGTTACCGGGTGAGCAACCCGCGGCTAAGCACGACCACGTCGATTTGGTGATGAGTAACGGCAAGGTGCTGCGTTACACCGACCCACGTCGCTTTGGTGCATGGCTGTGGGCCTCTGAGCTTGAAGGCAGCAGCGTACTGGCACATCTCGGTCCTGAACCGCTCAGCAGCGAATTCGATGGTGCTTATCTGTTTGAGAAGTCACGTGGAAAGCGCACGGTCATTAAACAGTGGCTGATGGATAACAAAGTGGTGGTAGGCGTTGGCAACATTTACGCCAGCGAATCACTGTTTACCGCCGGGATCTTACCCGATCGATCGGCGATGAGTTTGAGTCGTGATGAAGCGGAGTTGATGGTGGCGACAATCAAGGCCGTATTACTGCGTTCGATTGAGCAGGGCGGTACCACGCTACGTGATTTCCTGCAAACCGATGGAAAGCCTGGCTACTTTGCCCAGGAATTGCAGGTGTACGGTCGGGCGGGCGAACCCTGCCGAGCCTGCGGTACGCCAATCGTCAGCGGCAAACATGGCCAGCGCAGCACCTTCTGGTGCCCTCGCTGCCAGCATTAATCAGGGCTGCGCCAGTTTTGTCAGCAATGCCTGATGCACCACGGCAGGCAGAAATGCCTGCACATCACCTTTATGACGCGCCACTTCCTTCACCAGCGATGATGACACGAATGAGAATCCTTCGGACGGCATCAGAAACACGCTCTCCAGTGTAGGTAGCAAATGACGGTTCATCTGTGCCAGCTGCAGTTCATATTCGAAATCTGACACCGCACGCAGTCCTCGCACCAGCACATTGGCATTTTGCGCTTTGGCGAAGTTCGCCATCAAATCGCTAAAACCCAGCACCTCAACATTGGCTAAGTGCTGAGTTGCCTGCCGTGCCAAATCCACACGCTCATCGAGTGTAAACAGCGGCTTTTTGCTGGGGCTGGCGGCAATAGCAACCACGATGCGATCAAACATCTGCGCCGCGCGCGTCACAATATCCACATGGCCCAACGTGATGGGATCGAACGTGCCGGGATAAATCGCTTTGGTGCTCATACGCGACCTTGTGTTGAGGTGTGATGCAGCGCCCAGAGCGCTGAGTATTTGTTAAAGGTGTATTGCGCGTTGACGACGGCCAGAATCCAGCCCTGCTTGCCGTCGAGGAATCCGGCGCGCAGCAGCAACGTCTTAAGGAATGCGCCTAACGTGTGGCTGAAAATCGAGAAGATGCCACAACGCTTACCTCGCTGAAAACGTTCTTGCGCCCAGGCTTCGGCATAATTCATCTGTTTACGTTGGAAAGCAATCAAATCGCGGCAGGTGAGATGCTGGAGATCGCCTGGTAACGTCACCACCGGTGCGCCCTGAGTTTCCAGCGATTCGTGCACCAGATTGTCATTGTAATTGAGTACGCGAGGGTAGAGGCGCATCACGCGATCCGGATACCAGCCACTATGGCGCATAAAGCGGCCAAGGAACAAATTGCTGCGTCCCAGGCAATAAACAGTATCAGAGGGTGGTTGCTCCAGTACGTTTTCAATCGCGCGGCGTAACTCGGGCGTGACACGCTCATCAGCATCCAGCATCAGAATCATATCGCCGCTTGCATGGGCTTGTGCACGCTGGCGCTGCTTGCCGAAGCCCGCCCAGCCTTCAGCCTGATGCACCTGCGCGCCGTGCGCGCGGGCCACTGCCAGGGTGTTATCCTGGCTGCCTGAATCCAGCAGCACAATCTCATCTGCCCAGCTCACTGAGGCCAGCGCCTCCGGCAGCAATTCAGCTTCGTTTTTGGCGATCATCACCACGGAAAGACGTTGGCGTTGTGGCATGCGTTAATGAGCTCGTGGCGGCAAATGTGGTTCGAGTAACTGTAGCAGACGCTGCAATGCGCCCTGATTTTGATGCAGCACTTCGACTGCGTGGCGGCCGTAATAGCGGCGGTAATCATCATCCTGCAGCAGGTTGGCCACCTGTTTCTCCAGCGAAACCACGTCCGTGACGGTGATCAGGCCTTCTGCCTGCTGCAATTTGGCGCAGATATCTTTGAAGTTCCAGATATGCGGCCCCATCAGCACCGGAATGGCATGGGCAGCCGGTTCCAGCGGATTATGACCGCCGCGTTCTACCAAACTGCCACCAACAAAGGCGATATCGGCGATGCCGTACAGCAGCATTAATTCACCCATGGTGTCGCCAATCACGACCTGCGTTGCGCCAGACGGAATCTCACCGCTGCTACGCAGAGTGAAACTGAAACCGCGCTTTTGCGTCAGTTCACAGGCATCTTTGAAACGTTCAGGATGGCGTGGCACCAGAATCAGCATCAGATCGGGGAACTGTTGCAGCAGACGACGATGCGCATCGAGGATGATGGTCTCTTCGCCTTCGTGCGTGCTGGTCGCGATCCACACCGGGCGGCGCGATGCCCATTGACGGCGCAAGGTGACCGCACGGGCCGCCAATTCCGGCGTTACAGAGATATCAAATTTCAGGCTACCGGTGACGGCGAGATGCGTTCGTTTAAGGCCGAGGCTGAGGAATCGCTCAGCATCCTCGTTGTTCTGCGCTGCTATCAGCGTAATGCGCTGCAGCAAATCACGCATAAAGCCACCGAGTTTTTTATAGCCTTTGGCCGAACGCTCTGACAGACGGGCATTGGCAATGACCAGCGGAATTTGGCGCTGATGCAGAATACGGATGATGTTCGGCCACAACTCGGTCTCCATGATGATCACCAGACGAGGATCAACGGTATCGAGGAAACGGTTAATCGAACCGGGCAAATCATAGGGCAGATAGACATGATGCACATCTTTACCAAACGCGGACTGAGCGCGTTCGGAACCGGTTGGCGTCATGGTAGTCACGGTGATCGGCAGAGTAGGATAGCGATGGCGCAATGCGCGTACCAGCGGCACGGCGGCCAGTGTTTCACCCACAGAAACCGAATGCAGCACAATGCCGTGCGGTTCAACTTTTCCCACACAGTAGCCGTAGCGTTCCGACCAGCGTTTACGATAGGCCGGTGCTTTTCGACCGCGCAGCCACAGGCGCAGCCAGATCAGTGGCTGTATTAAATAGAGCAGGGCTGTGTATAGAGTTGTCATAGTTATCGTTACGACAGATTCGCGTCAAAAAACACATGAAAGGCGGCATGTTATCAGAAACTGACCGCCTGCTCATACCACTTCGTCAGCTGGACTTCAGCACCTGCTGATAGAGTGAAGTCAGGGACTGCGCCAGCCGCTGTGGACCAAAAGGTTCGATTCTGCGGCGTGCGGCTTCACCCATGGCAGAATTCTGCGAAAGTGCAGGTGTGGCGACAATGGCGTCATTTAATGCCTTGATATCCAATGCATCACAAACGAAGCCTTCCTGACCGGCTTGAATAAATTCTGCGCCGCCACAGCCGGTGCTGGTAATCACGGCCAAACCGCAGGCCATCGCTTCAAGCACCACATTCGGAAAAGGATCATAAAGCGTGGGCAACAGTAAGGCGTCAGCGGCGTGATAATAGGGCTGCACATCCTGCTGCACGCCAACAAAGCGCAAGCGATCAAGGCAATTAAGCTGGTTAGCCAGCTGCTGATAGCGTGAAAGTTGTTTGTCCTGGCCAACCACAACCAGATAGCGATCGCTGTGGGCGAGTGCTTCAATGGCGGCTTTCAAGCCTTTGCGCTCAAAGCCTGAACCCACGTAGATCATCACCGTGGCATCCTGTGGCAGCGTCAATTGCTGGCGTATGGCGTAGCGCTGAGCATCAGTTGCTGGCTGGAAACGTTGGCTATCGATGGCGTTGTGAATGACATGGATTTTGCTGGCATCTAGCGTGAAATGACGCAAAATATCTTGCTTAACCATCTCAGAATTACAGATCACTGCTTTTAAAGATGCTGCATTGAACATCTCTGCTTCAGCCTGCAAAACATAGCGATGATAAGGACTCAGGCTGGCGCTCAAGCGCTGCCAGGGTGAGACGATACGCGCACGTTGTTCCAGCCACACGCGATGGACGCCATCACCGGCGCGGAAAATATCGCAGCCCGCAATGCGTTCGTGGCTCTGCACGATATCGAACTTCTCACGTTCCCAACATGCACGTGCCGCGTGGGCAAAACCGCGTTCGCGCGATACGCGTCCAAATTTGGCGGGATTGCAGATGTGCAGATGCCAGGCTGGATTGGGTGTGCCCTGCCAGCTGCGTGTGATGATATTCAGATCGAGCTGCTCGCTGTCCAGTGCTTCCAGCGCCCGCGAGATGAAACGCTCGGCACCGCCATCCGGACGATATTTCTGCCGGACAATCGCCAGGCGTAACTTAGTCATGCAAAAAACTCCTGGCGGCGGCCACCACATCATCCACCGGAATGGCTGAGAGATAGCGCTGTTCTGTTTTGGTATCGATGTCGTCTGGCGAAGGCAACGGTGCATAATCACCGGCCCAGATCACGCGATTGTTTTCACCCCACGGACGCCAGTGTTGCAGTTTGGTGGGGCCAAACATCGCAAGACAGGGCGTATCGAGTGCGGCGGCCATGTGCATGGGGGCAGAATCCACACCGATAAACAGCTGCGCGGCATCAATCAATGCCGCCAGTTGCGGCAATGAAAGCTGCCCGGCAAGTGAAACCACATTCTGGCTGTGGCACAGCGACTGAATGTGGGCAATCATTGCTTGCTCTTTCTGGTCTGGGGCAGCGGTAAGAACCAGGGTATGGCCATCAGCGGCGAGCGTATCAATCAGCTGCGCGACCTTTTCATCTTCCCAGCATTTGAATACCCAACGCGATGTTGGCTGTAACACGATAAACGGCCCGCTGACCTTTTGCTGAACCAATGCATCCTGCACTTTCTGTTTATCTGCCGCACTAAAGTGCATTGAGGCTTTTGCACCTTCTGCGCTGATACCTAGCGGTTCAAGCGCCGCCATATTCTGCTCGACGGTGTGCAATTGATTATGTTTTTTTGTCGAAACCAGATAGTTATGGCACCAACGCCACAGGGCGTGATCACGCTTGGCGTAGGCAAAACCAATACGCACCGGCGCAGCTGAAAAACGTGTGATAATCGCGCTGCGCCATTGATCGGCGAGGTTAATGACCACGTCATAATGGCAGGTACGTACAGCTGAAAGCAGCGCCATCTCGTGGCGGAACTTTTGCCAGCCGCCCTCTTTTTTCCAGTTGCGGTCAATGATGTGCAACTGGCGAATAGCGGGGTGCGCTTCCAGCATCGGCCGCGTCTCTTTGTACAATAGGACGTCAATGTTGGCCTGCGGATAGCGCTGGCGCAGCGCATTGATAACGGGCGTGGTTAGCAGCATATCGCCGTGATGGCGCAGCTTGATCAGCAGAATGTTTTTCGGTGCAAATGGGGCTGGAATCGGGCTTGCCATACTCAAATGATCTCAAATTTCAGTGAGCTGATTGTAGGGCAAACCCCTATAGGGCGAAAGCCAGCCGCGACGCTTATTTGTTACGCCAGCGATAAATCCGACTCAGCCATAACAGCAGTTGATACCACTGCCGAGCGCCGCGTGCATTACGCAGCATCCGTTTGTGGGTTTGCGTGGCAAACAGATCCGCAATCATCGCCTGCCGTGCGCTTTCTTCCGGTTCACGGCGAATGGAATGGCAGACGCTGAGCGCTTCACGCGTAATTTGATAATGGAATACGGGATAGATTTTAACTTTATCGCGATAGCGTGCATTGATCTCTTCCAGCATCTGCGCGATTTTCAGGTAATGGCGTTGATACTCGACATTTCGTTGGCCGGTACGTTTGCGGTTGCTGATGGAGGCATCGTGCAGGTAGTAGCGGTAGAGCATTTGATCGGTGTAGCGCACGCGTCTGGCGTTGAACATGAACTCTGTGGTCCAGGGAATATCCTGATGATGTAACCCCGGTTCGAAAGTGAGATTGTTTTGTTCAATCAGTTCACGGCGATATATACCCAGCCATACCACGTGCATGTATCGATGCGTCTGCAGTGCGGTGTTCAGCCATTCTGGGCCGCTCAATACATCGGTGCTGGTTAAGCGATCCAGGGGAATCAACGGCTTGGTCGTCTGGCTGGCTTTGAAAAACCATTCCGCGTTGCACTGCGCGGCGTCTAAATCATCTCGTTCTGCCATCTCCACCAGCGTTTGATACATCGCCGGGTTCATGGTGTCATCGGCATCCGGGAAAGTAACGTATTTCCCACGCGCCATTGCGAGCCCGGCATTGCGCGCACGTGACACGCCGCCGTTGGCCTGGTGAATGACCCGAATGTGCGGGTATTGCTGTGCGTATGTATCTGCACGTTCACCCGATTCATCCGTAGACCCATCATCAACGATGATAATTTCCATCTGAGTCAGCGTTTGTGCGAGGAGCGCCTGAATGAAATCATCGAACATACTGCCAGCATTGAACATCGGGGTGATAATGCTAAGCAGGGGCGGTTGAGTTGAATACATAAAATGAAATGCTCAAAATCAGTCTAATTGAAGAAGTAATAAAGAAGCACGCGCCGGAATCCCCAGTGGCTCTGCGTTTCTTCTTTATCGAATCACTGAGGCACTGCTTAAGGCTGGTTAAATTTGCAGTAATACTCAGCCAGCGTTTGGCCTTCAAAGCGTGGTGCTAGCCAGCTAAAGAGTGCTTCCAGGTCTTCATAGAGCTTTTCTATGTCACGCTCATTCTTAAATGTAGGACTACCATCAGGCATAAACTCTGAGCTATGCAACATAAATTCCGTGTAATTGTTCCCTTCTGCCAGCGACATTTCGACCACTCGCTGCATATCAGCAAGATTACCCCCGGACGGCCGCAGCCAATGTACGGCGGGGCTTTTTTGCTTGCCGCGCAGCCGATACAGACTTTGTTTGAAGGTATTCATCAAAGGCGAGTATTTGTATTGAATACTCATAGGAATTTCGAGCAGTGAAGAGTTGCCGCTGCGTGAGATATCCTGCGGATCGATGAAATAAGGTTTGAACGGAAAATCTGTATAGTTTGTGCCGCCTTTACCCTGTGGTGCGCCGCGTGTGTAGGACCAGTTCACGCGCGGGGTAACGGAACAATCCACCTGATAGCCTAATTCGGTGAGAATGGCGGCGTAGCGTTCATCAAATGCCCAGCGCCCTGCACGATGGCTCAGCATTTTTGTCTGGAACTTTTCTTCCAACAGATCAGTCATATAAACGACTTTATCGCGCAGCACGGTATCCGGGTATTCGACCAGGAAAGGCTGCCAACGCCAGTCATCATCGGTGAGTGGAGCTTCTGGCGGACTGTTCCATGCATGCAGATGCATGCCAATCTCACCTTGTTTGCGCGCGATGACATCTTTGCCGAATTCCACGAAAGCAGGATCCATCGCCATTTCATAGTTGGTCAGCCAGGTGGGTTTAAAACCATAACGCTCGCACAGGTCCTGAAAACGTGGCAGATAGCCGGTATTTTCGGTGGTGATTGAACGGTGATTGCGCCAAAGGTTGTCGCCTTCAGTGTCAATGGTAATAAGGAACGCGTGCCGGGTCATGTTCGCCGCCTGAAGCCAATAAAATCGCAATGTTACGCTGAGCCATTCAGTGACGCAAAACTATTTGCCCGGGCAGGAAACAGGCGAAAAGCACGAAGGATCTGCGCTACTATCCTGGCCGGGACTGCAGGCAATCACATGTTATTTCATTCAGACAGGTAGAATATTTTGTCAAAACGCATACTCATGGTGATAGATGGATTGCCGGGCGGCGGCGCTGAAAAAGTGGTTCTGACGCTGGTCACCGGGATGCTGGCACAGGGGCACCGTGTGTCACTGTTTTCCCTGCGACAGGTGTGCGAGTACCCCTTGCCGCAGGGAGTGGATTATCAGGTCATTCTGGACACCAATCATCGACCCTGGCGCAAACTCACCGAGCTGAGTCGTCGAGCCCGTTTGCTGGACGAAGCAGTACAACAGGCGGAGAAAACGGCAGGTGAATTTGATCTTGTGGTGTCTCATCTGCACAAAACCGACCGTATTGTGCGTCGAAGTCGCGCGCTGGATGCGAAGAAAACCTGGTTCTGCCTGCATGGCGTGTTTTCAGCCTCCTATCTTGGGCATCGCACCGGATTATCACGCTGGTTAAAGGCGCGTAAAATCCAGCAGGTTTATCAGGGGCGTAACGTAGTCGGCGTTTCACCCGCCGTGCTGGAGGATTTGAAAGAGGCCTTTGCTGTGAAGCTCACAGGCGAAGCGGTAATTGGCAATCCGTTCGATATTGCACTGATTCGGCAGTTGGCAGCAGAGCCCGCCGAAGTGCCTGAGTCTGGTTTTCTGGTGCATGTCGGGCGCTTCCACGAAACCAAACGGCATGATCGCCTGTTAAAGGCTTACGCATTAAGCAATATTCAGTTGCCGTTGGTGTTATTGGGGCAGGGATCGGCACAGCATAAAGCCGATTTAGAAGCCCAGGCACAAGCGCTAGGGATTGCCAATCGTGTTATTTTCCATGGCTTTACACAAAACCCTTATGCATGGATCAGCCGGGCGGCAATGCTGATCGTCAGTTCGGATAGCGAGGGTTTTGGTAATGTGCTGATCGAAGCCGTATTGTGTGGCACGCCTGTTGTCAGTACGCGTTGTCCGGGTGGCCCGATGTGGCTGTTGCAAGGTGATTTAGCGCGCGGCCTGGCGGATCTCAATCCTGAATCGCTGGCAACAGCAATGTGTGACATTTATCAGCACCCGCCGTTGTTAGCAGCGGATGCCTTTGCCGAATTTGATACGGCGGCAATCTGTCAGCAATATCTGGCGCTGATTAAGTGAAGCCATGGGAGGCCCAAAAGCCTCCCTGTGAATCCTTAATCCCAGCTCAATACCACTTTTCCTGAACGCCCGGATCGCATCTCGTCAAATCCCTGCTGGAATTCATCGATGTGGTAGCGATGTGTGATAATGGGCGTTAAATCGAGGCCGGATTGAATCAACGCGGCCATTTTGTACCAGGTTTCAAACATCTCGCGGCCATAGATGCCCTTGATGAAAAGTCCTTTGAAGATCACCAGATTCCAATCGATCGCCATCTCGCCCGGCGGAATGCCCAGTAGGGCGATTCGCCCGCCATGGTTCATCACCTCCAGCAGGGTGCGAAACGCGGGAGGCGCGCCAGACATCTCCAGTCCGACATCGAAACCTTCGGTCATACCCAGCTCAGCCATCACATCGCGCAGATTTTCCTGCGCCACATTTACGGCGCGTGTTACGCCCATCTGGCGTGCCAGGCCGAGGCGATATTCATTGATATCGGTGATGACCACATTGCGTGCGCCCACATGTTTGCACACCGCTGCAGCCATAATACCAATAGGACCAGCACCAGAGATCAGCACGTCCTCGCCGACCAGATCAAACGAGAGCGCGGTATGCACGGCGTTGCCAAAGGGATCGAAAATCGCTGCCAGCTCGTCAGAGATATTGTCGGGAATCTTGAAAGCGTTAAATGCAGGGATGACCAGGTACTCGGCGAAACAGCCCTGACGATTGACGCCGACACCCACGGTATTGCGGCACAAGTGAGTGCGACCGGCGCGGCAATTTCGGCAGTGACCGCAGGTGATATGACCTTCGCCGGACACACGATCGCCAAGGGCAAAGCCTCTTACCTCTTCGCCCATACCGACGACTTCGCCGACATATTCATGGCCAGTGATCATTGGAACGGGAATGGTTTTACGCGACCAATCATCCCAGTTGTAAATGTGAACATCGGTGCCGCAAATTGCGGTTTTACGAATTTTAATCAGCAGGTCGTTGTGACCAGGTTCCGGAATCGGTGCATCCTTCACCATCCAGATACCTTCTTCGGCTTTGAGTTTGGCCAATGCTTTCATCGTTCTGCTCCTGCGATCACGCCCAACTGTCGGCCAATGCGCGTAAAGGCGGCAACGGCATGTTCCAACTGTGCCTGCGTATGGCCTGCAGATATCTGAGTGCGGATGCGCGCCTGACCCTGCGGCACAACCGGATAAAAGAAGCCGGTGACATAGATCCCCTCTTTTTGCAGCAGGCTGGCAAACTGCTGAGCCACTTTTGCATCGCCAAGCATCACCGGGATGATGGCGTGGTCAGCACCCGCCAGCGTAAAGCCGGCTGCGGTCATCTTCTCGCGGAAGAATCGGGCGTTATCCCAAAGGCGCTGGCGTAACCCATCGCCTTCACTGAGCAGGTCTAACACCCGCAGCGAGGCGGCGACGATGGCAGGTGCCAGGGAGTTGGAAAATAGGTAAGGGCGTGAACGCTGGCGTAGCCATTCAACCACCTCTTTTTTCGCAGCTACATAGCCACCAGAAGCACCACCTAGCGCTTTGCCTAATGTGCCAGTCAGGATATCTACGCGATCCATTACGCCGCAGTATTCATGGGTGCCACGCCCAGTTGCACCGACAAAGCCGACCGCATGGGAATCATCAACCATCACCAATGCGTCAAATTCGTCGGCCAAATCGCAAATGCCTTGCAGATTGGCAATCACGCCATCCATCGAGAACACACCGTCTGTGGCGATCAGAATATGGCGAGCACCTTTATGACGCGCTTCCTCTAACCGAGCACGTAACTCAGACATATCGTTGTTGGCATACCGATAGCGCTGGGCTTTACACAGGCGTACGCCATCGATAATTGAGGCATGATTGAGTGCATCAGAGATGATGGCATCTTCCGCACTGAGCAGCGTTTCAAACAGACCGCCATTGGCATCGAAGCAAGAGGAGAACAGGATGGCATCTTCCATGCCGAGAAAGGCCGCCAGCTTTTGTTCCAACTGCTGATGGATATCTTGTGTGCCGCAGATAAAGCGCACGGATGCCATGCCGAAGCCGTGGGAATCCATGCCTTCTTTGGCGGCCTGAATAAGCGCGGGGTGATTCGCCAGACCGAGATAGTTGTTGGCGCAGAAGTTAATCACCGAAGGACTATTAGCGACATTGATCTCAGCCTGCTGCGCCGACGTGATGGTACGTTCTTGTTTGAACAATCCATCGCTACGTGTTGTCTCAAGCTGTTGAAGGATTTGCGAATAAAACTGACTGGACATGATTCTGCTCCTCAGATAGCAAAATTTTGGCACATATTACTGATCAAGACGCATCGTGCCGACATTTCCGCCAGAGAAATCTTCGTTTTGCAGCATAGTTCACGCGATGGATGCAAATTGTGCAGCGGTTACGGAGTCATCTGGCTGCCTGCCGCGGGCTGAAATGTTATGATGTTAGGTATTCGTGCGTGAAACCTCCTGTTTCACCCCAACTCTTTAAAGGCAAAGCATATGATTATCGTAACCGGTGGCGCTGGCATGATTGGCAGCAACATTGTTAAAGCGCTGAACGATCGCGGTCTTACCGATATTCTGGTGGTGGATAATCTGAAAGATGGCACCAAATTCGTGAACCTCGCAGATCTGGATATCGCGGATTACATGGACAAAGAAGAGTTTCTTTCTTACATCATGTCCGGCGAAGATCTGGGTCCAATCGAAGCGGTGTTCCACGAAGGTGCCTGCTCGGCGACCACCGAGTGGGACGGCAAGTACATGATGGATAACAACTATCAGTACTCGAAAGACTTGCTGCATTTCTGCCTGGAACGCGAAATTCCTTTCCTTTACGCCTCTTCAGCGGCCACTTACGGTGGCCGCAATGAAAACTTTATTGAAGAGCGCCAGTATGAGCAGCCGCTGAACGTCTATGGCTATTCAAAAATGCTGTTCGACCATTACGTGCGTCAGATTCTGCCAGAAGCCGATTCTCCCGTGTGTGGCTTCCGCTACTTCAACGTCTACGGCCCTCGCGAGGGTCACAAAGGCGGTATGGCGAGCGTGGCATTCCACCTCAACACGCAGATCAGCAACGGTGAAAATCCAAAACTGTTTGAAGGTAGCGACGACTTCCGCCGCGATTTCATCCATGTTGACGATGTCGTTGCAGTAAACCTGTGGTTCTGGGAAAACGGGGTATCTGGCATCTACAACTGTGGTACTGGCCGTGCGGAATCCTTCCAGGAAGTCGCCGATGCAGTACTGAAGTTCCATCAGCAAGGGCAGATTGAATACATCCCGTTCCCTGAGAAACTGAAAGGCCGCTATCAGGCATTCACTCAGGCGGACCTGACCAATCTGCGCGCAGCGGGTTATGACAAGCCATTTAAAACCGTTGCTCAGGGCGTGGGTGAATACATGACCTGGCTCAACCGCAAAGCATAAGGAAACCGGCACCAGCGATGAAAATTCTGGTCATTGGCCCTTCCTGGGTCGGCGATATGATGATGTCGCAAAGTCTCTATCGCACGCTCAAGGCTGAGCACCCGGATGCGGTTATTGATGTGATGGCGCCGGCCTGGTGCCGGCCACTGCTGTCACGGATGCCGGAAGTCAATCAGGCGCTGGCGATGCCACTGGGCCATGGCGCTTTGGCACTGGGTGAAAGGCGGCGTTTGGGCAAATCCCTTCAGGTCAGCGGTTATGATCGTGCTTATGTGTTGCCGAATTCGTTCAAATCAGCGTTGGTGCCGTTCTTTGCAGGTATTAAGCGCCGTGTCGGCTGGCGTGGTGAGATGCGCTATGGCGTGTTGAACGATGTGCGTGTGCTGGATAAAGCCGCGTTTCCGCTGATGGTGGAGCGCTATGTTGCACTGGGCTACGACAAACCCATCGCCTCCGCACAACAGTTGCCGCAGCCCTTACTGTGGCCGCAGTTGCGTGTCGATGAAGATGAAAAGCGCATGACAGCAGCGCAATTTTCTTTGTCGGCCGATCGTCCTGCTATAGGGTTCTGCCCTGGCGCTGAATTTGGCCCAGCCAAGCGCTGGCCGCACTACCATTACGCGGCGCTTGCCGAGCAACTGATTGGCGAAGGGTACCAGGTGGTGTTGTTCGGGTCGGCGAAAGATCGCGAAACCGGTGACACTATTGTTCAGACGTTATCGGAATCAGCACGAGCGCACTGCAAAAATCTGGCCGGCGATACGCAATTAGAACAAGCGGTTATCTTAATTGCACATTGCGCGGCTATCGTCAGTAATGATTCCGGGTTGATGCACATTGCTGCCGCACTGAACCGTCCTTTGGTCGCCTTGTATGGTCCAAGTAGCCCGGATTTCACACCACCGTTGTCTCATCAGGCGCGCGTTATTCGTTTAATCTCCGGCTATCACAAAGTACGTAAAGGTGATGCCGAAGAGGGTTATCACCAAAGTCTTATTGATATTCAGCCGGCTCGAGTTCATCAGGAACTCAGCACGCTGCTGCATTTGGTGCAGGAGTAGCCATGCACGTTTTGATTGTAAAAACCTCCTCAATGGGGGACGTGCTGCACACGTTACCGGCGCTCACTGATGCGATGCAGGCTATTCCCGGCATCCGTTTTGATTGGGTTGTCGAAGAGAATTTTGCACAGATCCCCAGTTGGCATCCGGCAGTGGATAAAGTGCTGCCGGTGGCGATTCGTCGCTGGCGTAAACATTGGTTTGGCAGCCAGCAGCGTGAAGAGCGCGTTCTGTTTAAGCGAGACCTGCAATCGCGCCAGTATGATGTGGTGATTGATGCCCAGGGGTTGATCAAAAGCGCCGCGCTGGTGACGCGACTGGCTAAAGGCGTAAAGCATGGGCAAGACAGCCGCAGCGCGCGGGAACCCTTTGCCAGCTGGTGGTATGACAAACGCCATGAAATCAACAAACAGCAGCATGCGGTAGAACGCACGCGCGAACTGTTTGCTAAAAGCCTGGGTTATGAGAAACCGGACACTCAGGGGGATTATGCAATTGCCGGTCATTTCCTCTCCGCGTTGCCCGAGGATGCGCATCAATATTTAGTGTTTCTACACGCCACCACCCGTGATAACAAGCATTGGCCTGAATCACACTGGCGCGAACTGATTGAATTGGTACAGCCGACGGGTCTGCGGGTGAAACTGCCGTGGGGTGCTGAACATGAGCATCAACGTGCATTAAGAATGGCGGAAGGTTTTGACCATGTTGAGGTGCTGCCAAAATTAGCGCTGGAGCAAGTGGCACAGCAATTGGCGGGGGCACGCGCTGTCGTTTCGGTCGACACGGGTTTGAGTCACCTGACCGCCGCGCTGGACCGCCCGAACATCACGCTGTTTGGTCCAACCGATCCGGGGCTGATTGGGGGATATGGTAAGAATCAGCATGAGCTACGCGGCGCAGGTGGCACAATGCAGGCTATATCCGCCGTGAGCGTAATCGAAAAATTGCGGGAATTGCTTTGAATGGGATCAATATTTAAACAAATCTATCGTTATACCCATGAACGAGCTTATCGGCACAATGAAAATTTTTGGCCTCATATCACGATTCAACGTGGGGCAGAAGACCATATTGAACGGCTAGTTTGGCGAAAAAATGAAATAAAAATTGAAGCATTAGATTCATTACGTAAAACTGTTACCAATGATATGACGATACTGGCAACTGGTCCGTCAGTTAATGATCTGGATTTTGATTTACTTTCAGAAACGACATTTATTGGTGTTAATGGCGCTTATCACCTACGAGATAAAGTCGTATTTTCATATTATGTTATTGTCGATCGCGGTTTTGTTGAGAACCGTTTTGATATTGTCGCAAAAGTACTGGACGACCCTGAGTTGACGCTCTTTACAACAGTTCATTGTCTCAATGACATGTTGAATTGCATTGGAGTCGATAAGATAAAGTGTCGTTTGGCTATTATTGAAGATCTGAGTTATAAGATATTTCGAAAATCAGTCGTACCTGCTGAGTATGCTTTGAATTTCAATGATAATAAAGGATTGTCCGTTTATCCGACTGATCCATTATCTGGTTTTTCATGGGATATCCGACAGGGTATTTTTGATGCGGGAACAGTGGCCTATTGGGCTTTGCAAATAGCCGTATGGCTCAGCTCAAATCGCATACTGTTAGCAGGGGTTGATATGAATAACTTTTCATCCCCACGGTTTTATGAAAATGAAAATAATAAGCAGAAAAGCTTTTTAGGGGAAAACTTTACTCAAGTGATTAAGCCCGCATTCTTGAATGCCAGCAGCGAGCTTAATCATGCAGGGATAAAAGTTTACAATTTGTCTATGAATAGTGGACTGACTGAGGAAATTTTCGAGAAGGCGACGCCAGATGTCATTTTTAAAAAGAACTGAAAGTTTAGAAGCTATTGCATCTATTTCTTTTATGGCATTTCTATTTCTAATGACCATATTTACAGGTGTTGGAAAAGTAAATAACTTATTTCATCTTTCGATTACAGCGATGATGATATTTTGGTTTATTCAGCGAAAAAAAATCAGTTTTCCCGAGTCGTATACCTGGAAGTCGATGAGTGTTGTTGCACTATTCCTCATTTATTACAGTGTTACAAACTTATGGACAAATGATCCGATAAATATTGTGTCGACTCTAAAGCACACTGTTTATCTACTATTTTTTGTGTACATGTTTGATTTCTGTATAAATCGTTATGGATCATTAAAAGTTTATAGTTTTATTTTTTCAGGGTGTTTTGTTGTTCTTATTTTGACATTTATGTTAGTAGACAAGAATACTATATTGACTAATAGACTTGAAAACGGTTTTTTTGGCGCACCTAAGAATGTCATCGATCTTGGTGGGTACTTTGCTCTTGGGATTTTAAGCGCATTGATTATTGCCCGTGAGTCGGGCAGACATTGGATTTATTTGCCTGCATCATTATTATTTATTGGCTTAGTTTTGACGCAAAGTCGAGGTCCGTTATTAGCTTTACTCGTTTCTCTTGTTGTTTTGCTTGCTAAGTATAAGCATGTTCATCTTCGACATGTTTTTTATATTTTAATTTCAATTGCAGTAATTTCTCTATTTTTTTACTTTACCGATTATGGCAGTGAGTTTTACGAACGTATTATTTCCTCTTATGCACAGAGTTTTATCAGATTTGGAATTTGGCATCATGCGATTTCAGAAGCACTTGTTCACCCCTATTTCGGTTGGGGGTTTGATAAGCAACTGAGATTTGTAAATAGTATCGGTCAACATGTTATCACTACCCACAGTATTTATGTATCGGCTTTCTTAAAAGGTGGGGTGGTGGGTGTATTATTCATGTTTTCACTTATCATGGCAGGCTTATATCAAGCCTATAAAAAATATCATCAAGGCATGGGGCTGGAAGCTTCAATTTATCTATTCTCCCTTATGTTTTTTGTTACTCAAGGGATGTTTGTAATTGGCGGGCCTGGAGAAACTTGGGTATTATTCTGGTTGCCATTAGCAATAGTTTTTTCATCCCGTAAGGCTTAGATGAAACACTACCACCAGACACTTTTGTGTCTGGTGGTGTAATTTTAAAATGAAATTTTTTTCACCATCGTGTCATAAACCTTGTCAACGCTTATTTTTCTTAAGGGATAATGTGGGTCATCGTTGGTTTCGGGCTCAATTCTAATAGTCTGATGAATGTGCAAATCCTGATAAGGCCCCGTATGTCTTGGATTTGCGCTGACATAAAGACTCACAGTAGGCGTTTCTGAAGCGATAGCAATATGTAATGGTCCGGTATCACCCGTTATTAACACGTCAAGGTTTTTAATTATCTGCAAGAGTTCATATAAACGCGTTTTTCCAATGTAAGTGGTAACTCGCGAATGGTGTTTGTTTTTTAATAATTCGAAGAACGATTTTTCAATGTCCCCATCCTGAGCCGCGCCTGTTAATATTATTTTTGCATCTTTATAATTATCTAAAATACGCTCTGCTAATTCAGTAAAATGCTCAACTGGCCAGCAACGGTTTTTCCCGGACGCTCCCATTTGAAAACCAATTACAGGTCGATATTTTTCACGCGCTGTAGAGTGAACTGGAATAGGGAATTGCATCCTGGTATCTGTTGCATCACATCCGAGAATACTAATCAGGTCAAGTTTGCGTTGAATAATGTGAACATCCGTCTCCGATGAATAATGGTCTATCCAGTGATTAAAAACAGTGTTGTCATTTCTAAAATTATCTCTGATAATATATTTTGAACCAGCCAGGCGTGCGCACAAGATGTCATAGCCTAAAGTTGAATGCAGCAATACGGTCATTTCAGGCTTAAACTTTCTCATTCTACCGATCACGCGATGGGAATTCACAATTTTGTTATCCCATATGACTATTTCATCAAACCATTCACTTTCCTGGACTAAATCACGATTTTTATTACTGGATACCAACATGATCTTAGCGTTGGGAAAACGTCGTTTGATGGATTTAATGGCTGGCGTATTGAATAAAAAATCACCCAGAGCGGTGGTTGAAAAAATAACAATGCGTGAGAACTCCTGGTTTGAATTCAGCGGCGTCTTATCTTTATCAATGTGACTCATCTTGGCATGGATACTAAGCACTTTATTGATGGCTTTTATTTTCCAAATCTTTTTCATTGCAATAATCTGCCTTTTGAAACTGATGTTTTGACACCTTGCGTACAGAATGATTTCGTGATGATATCAAAAAAAAACGGACCTCTGTAAGATCCGCTTTATTATCTCAATATCTGTTAAACGTTTTAAAAATATCTTCTCAACTTACTGACAACAGAGCTTTCCAGAATGCTTTCAATGACTAAATTGATGGCCTTGCTCTGCGGCACTGGCGTCAGTGGTTTACTAACCTTACACACGCCTGGAGCACGGAATTTAGGTCCCGGAGATTTATCGGTTATCACTGGTGTTTTACCCTGATGCACAGGTTCATTCAGCAACTGACTCGGGCGTACCAATGTAATATCGGGTGGCAGTGATGGCAGCATCTGTTGCAGCACACGAACGGTGGTAGGATGCGGATGACCAATCGCAATGGCATAGCCATCACGCTGTGCCAGTTTTACGGCACGGGTAAACTGTTCGCGAATCGATGCCTCATTCTGACTATCGTCAAGGAATACCCGGCGTTTCAGCACCTTAACATGCGTACCTTGTGCCGCTGGAATAGACTGGCTATTGCCAATCGTCATGCTATCGAGAAAGTAGTAATTGTACTGATTTAGCACCTGCATCACTTTCTGCATGCCAGGCAGGCTGGAGGTCATTTTGCTGCCCATATGGTTGTTCAGCCCCACAGCGAAGGGCACTTTACCCGAGGCATCCCGAACAATGCGTGCGATCTCTTCGCTGCTCATCTCTGGGGTTAAGGTATCTTTTTCCAGTGGCTGCTTACTGAGCGGTGCCATTGGCAAGTGAATCAACACCTCATGACCACCCTGATGTGCTTTTGTCGCCATCTCACGAGCATGAGGTGCATTCGGCAGTACAGCGACCGAAATCGCAGCGGGCATTTGCAGCACTTTATTCTCTTCAACCGGACGATAACCGAAGTCATCAATCACAATTGAGAGTTTACCTGCCTGAGCCGATAGTGTGAAAAACAGTGCGCAGAACGCAATTGAGAGCTTTTGAGGCTGAAACAACACTTATCTTCCTAACCACGGTAGTGGATTGACGGCCTGTCCCTGACGTCGGATTTCAAAGTAGAGCGAAGGCGTGCCGCGGCCGCCACTGGTACCCACGAGGGCGATAGGCTGTCCTGCCTTCACCTGAGTACCCACGCTCACCAGCGCACTTTGGTTGTAGCCATAAAGACTCATATCGCCTTTACCATGTTCCAATACCACAACCAGGCCGTAGCCTTGCAGCCAGTCGGCCATCAGTACGCGTCCATCGGCGATGGCTTTCACTTCGGTGCCTTCTGGTGCATCAATCACCAGACCTTTCCAGCGCAGTTCACCCTGCATGGATTCACCGAAGCGGTGTTCAATACGTCCATTCACCGGCCATACCGCCTGCCCACCAGGCTTTCCGAGGCCACCGGTGCGCGCCATCAACTCACGTTCGCTTTGTGTGGGTTGATAACTTGATCCCTTGGCTTTTGCCTGCGCCTGACGCTGGCGTACTTTTTCTGCCTCGCGTGCTTCACGTTCGGCACGCTCACGCGCTTCGCGTTCGGCTTTGGCAATTTTATCCTGCAGACGGCTTTCGTTTTCTCGCATCTCAACCAAATCGGCCTGATCTTTTTTCAGCGAGCTTTCCAATACTGTCAGGGTTTTCTTACGTGCCGCACTGGCGGTTTCCAGTTTGGCCTGCTGCGACTGCTGTTGGGCTAACAGGGATTTTTGTTGTTCCTGCTTACCTTGCAATGCCTGACGCTGCTCGGAGAGCTGTTGCTGAGTTTGTTTGAGATCGTCGATGTTTTTCTGGCGTGCAGCATTAAGGTAGCCGAAATAGGCAAGTATGCGTTCACTGCGTTGTGCTTCTTCACCACCCAGCAGCAGCTGTAACCCATTGTGTTGGCCTTGTCGGAAAGCCGCATCCAATTGTTGAGCCAGCAGTTTTTCCTGCTGAGCCTGCTGTTTTTCCAGACGAGAGATGGAGGTGGTAATTTGTGTGATTTCGCCGTCGAGCGCGGTCAAACTATTGCGCGTTTCCCTAAGCTGCCGGCTGGCTTGCGCAATCACTTTTTCCTGACTTTGCAGTTGATCGAGAAGTTTGCTGCGCTGTAATTTCTGCGCTTTAACGCTTTTCTCTTTGTCAGCGATATCCTGCTGAATGGACTTGAGCTGGGTTTTACTGTCATCCGCACTGTGCGCGTAAACGGGCAATAACAGTGCGCCCGCGCAGAGCAAGCTCAGGGAGATTTCGGACCAGCGAAATAACAACGGATGCGCTGGGCCGTTGTGACAGGTCCTTGTGTGTGTAACGGTCGCTTTTCCCTTCATAGTCGATAATTATTCCACGATGAACAGCCGCTTACCAGTTATCCCGGGCGGGTTTTGCTTTACGAAAGATGTCGGTGCCGAGCTTAGCGGCATAAACCTTGACTCAATTTTGCGATTAGAACACTTTTTTTGGAAAATGACGCACAAATCGTAACTCTGCCCGCTTCGCGACTGTACATGCTAAGTGGCGCAGGTATACTCAGAACCCTTGTTTTAGCTTATTAGCCCGGTCTGGAGTCGTTACCCCTCATGCAAGAAATTATGCAGTTTGCAAGCAATCACACCATCCTTAGTCTGGCATGGGTTGTTTTACTCGTTCTGGTGATTGTGACCACCGTTAAAGGAATGTTCTCTAAGGTAAAAACCATCAGCCGTGGTGAAGCAACCCACCTGATCAACAAAGAGGATGCGGTGGTTGTAGACGTGCGTTCGCGCGATGATTATCGCAAAGGGCACATTTCAGGTGCGGTGAATATTGCAGCGGCTGACATCAAAAAAGGGAGCTTTGCCGAACTGGAAAAGCACAAGTCCCAACCCATAATTGTGGTATGTGCCACTGGTCAGAGCGCGGGTGAGTCAGCCGCTAAATTGAGCGCTGAAGGTTTTGAAAAAGTCTCCGTGCTGAAAGATGGCGTGAGCGGCTGGAGTGGTGAGAATCTGCCGCTGGTACGCGGTAAATAATTCCCAGAGGTAACCGCATGGCTAATGTTGAGATTTACACCAAAGTCACATGCCCTTATTGCCATCGGGCAAAAGCATTGTTGGATCAGAAAGGCGTTTCGTTCCAGGAGATTCCTATTGATGGGAACGCGGCGAAGCGTGAAGAGATGATTCAGCGAAGCGGGCGTACGACAGTTCCACAGATTTTTATTGATGCGCAGCACATTGGTGGCTGTGACGATCTTTACGCGCTGGATGGGCGTCAGGGACTGGATCCCTTACTCCAGGCATAATTTTTCGGTCAGACAATTTAACTCACAGGATTTAGTAACATGTCAGAACATAGCACAAACGAAATGCAGTTCCAGATTCAACGTGTTTATACCAAAGACGTTTCTTACGAAGCGCCAAACGCGCCTCAGGTTTTCCAGAAAGAGTGGGAACCGGAAGTGAAACTGGATCTGGACACCGCTTCATCTCAGCTGGCTGATGAAGTCTATGAAGTTGTTCTGCGCGTTACCGTGACAGCAACCGTTGGCGAAGACACCGCATTCCTGTGCGAAGTTCAGCAGGCAGGTATCTTCACTATCGGCGGTATCGAAGGCACTCAGATGGCACATTGCCTCGGTGCATACTGCCCGAACATTCTGTTCCCGTATGCACGTGAATGCATCACCAGCCTCGTGTCTCGTGGTACTTTCCCGCAGCTCAATCTGGCGCCAGTTAACTTTGATGCCCTGTTCATGAACTATCTGCAGCAGCAAGGTGAAGGCGAAGCGCCACGTCAGGATGCCTGATGACTACCCTCAACGCTTCGATTAGCGTCATCGGTGCCGGCTCGTACGGCACCGCATTGGCCATTACGTTGGCTCGTAACGGCCATCCGGTTCTGCTTTGGGGCCACAATCCGCACAGTGTGGCACAGCTCCAGGCTGACCGATGTAATGCCGCTTTCCTGCCTGATGTACCTTTCCCTGACAATCTTGTTCCTGAAGCCGATTTGGCAACGGTGGTGAGTGCCAGTCGTGACCTGTTGGTGGTGGTGCCCAGCCACGTGTTTGGTGATGTTCTCACCCAACTGAAGCCGCATCTCCGTGCAGATTCCCGAATTGTCTGGGCAACCAAAGGCCTCGAAAAAGAAACTGGCCGGCTTTTGCAGGATGTTGCGCGTGAAATCCTCGGCGATCAAATTCCGCTGGCCGTGATTTCCGGCCCAACTTTTGCGAAAGAGCTTGCTGCGGGCCTGCCTACAGCGATAGCGCTGGCTGCCACTGACGCACAGTTCGCTGAGGATCTGCAGCAAAAACTGCATTGCGGTAAAAGCTTCCGCGTGTACAACAATCCAGACTTCATCGGCGTGCAACTGGGTGGCGCGGTGAAAAACGTGATTGCGATTGGTGCCGGTATTTCTGATGGCATCGGTTTTGGTGCCAACGCACGTACCGCGTTAATCACACGTGGATTAACGGAGATGAGCCGCCTCGGTGCTGCACTGGGTGCCGATCCCACTACCTTTATGGGCATGGCGGGGCTGGGCGATTTAGTGCTGACCTGTACCGATAATCAATCCCGCAATCGTCGTTTTGGCATGATGCTGGGACAAGGCGAGAGCGTTGATGAGGCGCAGCGCATTATCGGACAAGTTGTAGAAGGGTACCGAAACACCAAAGAAGTCAAAGCATTGGCGGCGAGAATGGGTGTTGAAATGCCGATAACCGAGCAGATTTATCAGGTACTGTATTGCGAAAAATCGGCGCGAGAGGCAGCATTGAGTTTACTTGGCCGTGCAAGGAAGGACGAAAACAGCCAAAGCTGAAGCAGGATGCTCAGCTAAATCACCTGCAGCGCCTCTCAGGCGCTTTTTTTATCGGGAGCACAGAGCAATGTCGTCAGAAGAGTTAGAACTGGTCTGGAACAACATCAAAGCTGAAGCCAGAGCGCTGGCTGATTGTGAACCCATGCTGGCCAGCTTTTATCACGCGACTTTGCTCAAGCACGAAAATCTTGGCAGCGCACTAAGCTACATGCTGGCGAACAAACTTGCCAACCCGATCATGCCAGCCATTGCGGTACGCGAAATCGTTGAGGAAGCGTATCGCGAAGATCCAGAGATGATTGTCTCTGCAGCTTACGATATTCAAGCCGTGCGCCAGCGCGATCCTGCCGTTGATAAGTATTCAACGCCATTGCTGTATCTGAAAGGCTTCCATGCATTACAGGCTTATCGCATCGGCCACTGGCTCTGGAAAGAGGGCCGCCGCGCGTTAGCCGTCTATTTGCAGAACGAAATCTCCGTCTCCTTTGCAGTGGATATCCACCCGGCAGCCCGTATTGGTCGCGGCATCATGCTCGATCATGCTACCGGTATCGTGATTGGTGAAACCGCTGTAGTGGAAAATGACGTGTCGATTTTGCAGTCGGTCACGCTAGGCGGTACCGGAAAAACCAGCGGCGATCGCCATCCGAAAATCCGTGAAGGTGTGATGATTGGCGCCGGTGCCAAGATTCTCGGTAACATTGAAGTGGGGCGCGGCGCGAAAATTGGTGCGGGTTCGGTGGTACTACAACCGGTGCCGCCGCATACCACGGCAGCCGGTGTACCTGCGCGTATCGTTGGCAAACCCACCAGTGATAAACCTTCGATGGATATGGACCAACTCTTCAACGGCGCGGGCTTCGAGTACGGCGACGGAATTTAGCTCTTGATCAGTGCGCCAGCATAATCAAGCTGGCGCCACGCTTCATAAACCACCACAGATACCGCATTCGACAGATTCATACTGCGACTTTCAGCCATCATTGGGATGCGGATCTTCTGCTCTGCTGGCAGCGCGTTCAGTATCTCTGCCGGCAAACCACGGCTCTCAGGTCCAAACAATAAATAATCCCCTTTCTGATAGCTCACAGCGCTGTGGGCAGGTGTGCCTTTGGTGGTGAGTGCAAACAGACGCTGTGGTGCTTCAGACTCGATAAACGCAGTGTAATTGGCGTGTTTTTTGAGTGAGGTGTATTCGTGATAATCGAGCCCGGCGCGGCGCAGGCGCTTGTCATCCCAGGCAAAGCCCAGCGGCTCAATCAGATGCAATTGGAAGCCTGTATTGGCACACAAGCGGATGATATTGCCCGTATTTGGCGGAATTTCTGGTTCAAATAAAACGATGTTCAGCATAAGGCCCCCGGAAACGAGGGCCGAAGCATAGCAAATTATTGACGAGCGGAGTACAGCGGCAACCAGAGTGTAAGGCGCAGCCCCCCTAATGGGCTGTCATCGGCTTTCACCCAACCGCGATGCTGTTGCACGGCTGTTTCCACAATCGCCAGTCCGAGACCGGTGCCACCAGATTCACGGTCGCGTGCTTCATCAGTGCGATAGAAGGGGCGGAAAATCTGCTCGCGATCTTCAGCGCTGACGCCTGGGCCATCGTCATCAACGTGAACGGTAATACCCTGAATATCCACCGAGAAACTCACGCTGATATGCGTGTGGGAATAACGCAGCGCATTACGCACGATGTTTTCCAGTGCGCTCTCCAGGGCATGCGGGTTGCCGTACAGTGGCCACGGACCAGGCGGATACGGCACATCCATGGTTTTACCCATCTGCTCGGCTTCAAATTTGGCATCTTCCAGTACACCGTTCCACAGCTGGTTCGCCTTCATCGCTTCACTGACTAAGGCATTTTTATGCTGAGTGCGTGAGAGCACCAGCAAATCGTTAATCATGCCATCAAGCCGCTGGGCTTCCGTTTCGATACGCTGAAGTTCTTTACCTTCACCATTGCGACGGCGCAGTAGGGCGGTAGCCAACTGCAAACGTGTCAGTGGCGTGCGCAATTCATGACTGATATCGGATAACAAACGCTGCTGTGCGGTCATCATGCGTTCAAGTGCGCTCACCATTTGGTTGAAACTTGAACCTGCTGCCAGGAATTCCTGTGGACCGGATTCCAGTTCAGGATGCTGGCGTAAGTTTCCGCTCGCCACTTCATCGGCAGCATGTTTCAGTTTGCGCGCTGGACGCGCCAGGCTCCACGCCAGCCATAACAGCAGTGGCGAGCTAATCAGCATGGTGACAATCAGCAGCAATAACGGACGGTCAAACAGTAGATTGACGAAGTCCAGTTGAGAACTGGTGGCGGGGCGGATCAGGTAGAGCTGATAGTTATCTTCACCATCCTGCACGGCGAACGGGCCCACCATTTCCACACGACCATACTTTTTCTTCTGCGGATGATCGGCATTATCAGACTGGCCGATAAAGTTACGAATCACCTGCATTTCATTATGCTGCGCCCCGATCACCCGGCCTTCGCTGGTCACCAATAACAAGCGTTGGCCGGGTGGGGCCCATTTGTCGATGGCGCGAAAGAGCCTGCGCCACCACATCAGGTCGTTAGGGGGATCTTGCGATAACTCAGCTTCAACATGCTGTTCAATCATGGTGCCCTGTCGTTGCTCACTTTCCAGCAGTGCAGTCATCTGGCGTGAGTCGAGTTTGGGCACCATCAAAACCAGCATCAACACCAGCGCCAGGGTGAGCCAGAAAATGGCGAAGATGCGGGTGGTCAAACTTCCAATCATGATGCCGAAACCATCAGATAGCCGCGTCCGCGTAGCGTTTTAAACCACGGATGACCATCACGACGTTCCGGCAATTTACGACGCAGGTTTGAAATGTGCATATCAATCGCGCGGTCAAACGGCGTCAGGCGTTTACCCAGCACTTCCTGACTGAGGTGCTCACGCGACACGACCTGACCTAAGTGCTGTGCCAGCAAATAGAGCAGAGTGAATTCCGTGCCCGTCAGATCCAGCGTTTCACTATCGAAGCTGGCTTCCTGGCGGCCTGGGTTGAGGCGCAGGCAATCCACTTCCAGCGTGGGTGAACTATTGTCATGCTGCTGTTGTTGTTCGCTCCAGTTTGAACGGCGCAAAATAGCCCGAATACGCGCCACCAGTTCACGGTCATTAAACGGTTTTGGCAGATAGTCATCCGCGCCCAGCTCAAGGCCAAGAACACGATCCAACTCACTACCACGAGCGGTCAGCATAATGACCGGAGTTTGGTGCTGTTGTCGTAATTCTTTCAACGTATCAATACCGTTCTTCTTCGGCATCATGACGTCGAGTAATAACAAGTCAACGCTGTTATCCAGCAGGTTAAGCGCCTGCTCACCATCGCTGGCGACAATCACCTCAAAACCTTCCATCTCAAGCAGTTCTTTAAGCAGCGAAGTTAATTCGCGGTCGTCATCAACCAACAGGATTTTATTCATTTTTTGTTGCCCTCCGCAGGCAAAATACCGTGTTCCTTGACTTGCAATCCAACGCTTTACGTAGTTTTACACCCCCTGACGGATGTTTGCAGCTATCGCCGTACACTAGCTCTCGTTGAATCGCAAAACGGAACGAACTGGGAGTAAACGATGCGCTACTTAACCGCCGTCGTCATTGCCTCAGCGATGGTTCTCAGTCACGCCAGCGCAGAAGCAGCAGACACGACGACGATTGACGAGATGCATCATAACGGCGGATTGACGACAGGCAGTATGACGCAAAATCCGCAAAGCCACATGTTCGATGGCATTGAGCTGACTGAACAACAGCGGCAACAGATGCGAGACCTGATGCAGCAAGCACGACATGAGCGCCCGGCTATGAGCGTTCAGGATATTGAAACTATGCATGACCTTGTCATTGCAGACAAATTTAACGAATCGGCTATCCGACAGCAGGCAGAGAAACAAGCCCGCGCGCAGATAGAACTGCAAGTTGAGATGGCTCGGGTTCGCAACCAGATGTATCACCTGCTAACGCCTGCACAGCAAGCGACATTGCAGAAGAATTATGAGCGGCGACTTAACGATATGCGTCAGCTCTCCGGATTGCAGCCATCATCACCGCTGCATGCAGTGAGTAGTACCAGCAGTAACCAGTAACATAGTATCCCTGTTTTCCTTGCCATAGACACCATCCCTGTCTTCCCCCGCATGATGCGGGGGTTTTTTTTATCTGCCAATCCTGTGCTGCATCATCATCTTAATATTCAATTCACGCAGCTTACGCTTGCCGATGATAAACTTGAGCCATTATGTGACTAAAGGCGTTGCGCTGAGCAGACGCTTCTATGAGGCATGGCATGGATCCCTCCTACGCGAAACTCGTCAACCGCGCGGCGCTGGCGGCAACGACGCTGGCGACATTACTGTTGATCGTAAAAATTTTTGCCTGGTGGTTGACCGGCTCAGTCAGTATGTTGGCCGCCCTTGTCGATTCACTGGTGGATATCGCTGCATCGCTCACAAATTTACTGGTGGTGCGCTATTCACTCCAGCCTGCGGACGCTGATCACACCTTCGGCCACGGTAAAGCGGAGTCGCTTGCCGCACTGGCACAAAGCATGTTTATTTCCGGCTCGGCACTGTTTTTATTTCTCACGGGTATTCAGCATCTGGCCTCACCCAATATATTACGTGCGCCGCTGGTCGGTATCGTCGTCACTGTGGTCGCCCTTTTATCCACCCTGTTACTGGTGACTTTCCAGCGCTGGGTGGTGCGTCGGACACGCAGCCAGGCGATACGTGCGGATATGCTGCACTATCAATCTGACGTGGTGATGAACGGCGCGATCCTGGTGGCTTTGGTGTTAAGCAGCTATGGTTTTGTCCGGGCAGATGCGCTCTTTGCGCTGGGGATTGGGGTGTACATCCTCTATAACGCTTTGCGCATGGGTTATGAAGCGGTGCAATCTTTGCTGGACCGCGCATTGCCGGAAGAAGAGAAGCAGGCGATTATCGATTTGGTTAGCGACTGGCCAGGTGTGCGCGGTGCCCATGCACTGCGTACGCGTCAATCCGGGCCAACCCGTTTTATCCAGCTTCATCTGGAAATGGATGACCACCTGCCGCTGGTGCAGGCGCATCAGGTAGCGGATCAGATCGAGCAAGCACTCCGGCTTAAGTTTCCCGGTTCGGATGTTATCATCCATCAGGATCCCTGTTCGGTGGTGCCTGAAAATCAGCAAGGCTTTTTCCAGTTTTAGCGTTTAAATATCATGGCGTTGCGTTATAAAAATGACGTAACGCTAACAACTCTGTAAAAAAATAGCGAAAACTTGTCTGACCTGAATCAATTCAGCATCAAGCCTTTGATATACTATCTGCAACTATTAAGCCGCACGATCGTGAGCGGGTTTACACCGGTCGGCAGGCAGGAATAATCCTTAGTTTTGAACAATCCAGAGGTTGTCATGATCAAAAAAATCGGAGTACTGACCAGCGGCGGTGACGCCCCAGGCATGAACGCAGCCATCCGCGGAGTTGTCCGTTCCGCGCTGAGTGAAGGCCTTGAAGTTTTTGGTATCTACGACGGCTATCTGGGATTGTATGAAGACCGTATGATCAACCTCGACCGTTACAGCGTGTCCGACATGATCAACCGTGGCGGCACTTTCCTCGGTTCTGCGCGCTTCCCGGATTTCCGTAATGAGGAAGTTCGTCAGGTTGCCATTGAGAACATGAAGAAGCGCGGCATTGACGCGCTGGTGGTCATTGGCGGTGATGGTTCTTATATGGGCGCTAAGCGCCTGACCGAAATGGGCTTCCCATGTATTGGCCTGCCAGGCACTATCGATAATGACGTTGCCGGTACCGACTACACCATCGGTTACTTCACTGCACTGGAAACCGTGGTTGAAGCGATTGACCGTCTGCGCGATACCTCTTCTTCGCATCAGCGCATCTCCATTGTTGAAGTGATGGGTCGTTACTGCGGCGATCTGACTCTGGCTGCTTCCATCGCCGGCGGTTGTGAATTCATCGTGCTGCCGGAAATTCCTTATACCCGTGAAGAACTGGTCGAAGAGATCAAAGCGGGTATCGCCAAAGGTAAAAAACACGCCATTGTGGCCATTACCGAACACATCTGTGATATCGACGATTTGGCGCATTACATCGAAGCAGAAACCAAACGCGAAACACGTGCAACTGTGCTTGGGCATATTCAGCGTGGCGGTGCGCCATGCGCTTACGACCGTATCCTGGCGTCACGTATGGGTGCTTACTCCATCGAACTGCTGTTACAGGGCTACGGCGGACGTTGTGTCGGTATTCAGAATGAGAAGATGGTGCATCACGACATCATTGACGCGATTGAAAACATGAAGCGCCCATTCAAGCGCGACTGGCTGGATACGGCGAAAAAACTCTACTAATCAAACTAAATCAGGGCGCGGCCTCCACCGTGCCCTTTTTTATTCCCCCTTATATTCCCTACAGTTATAACCACTTATTTTTAATTCTTTAATCATTGAATTGGTTTATGTCAGTCTTGTTCTATAACGACCTCGGGAGAGCAAGCAATGAACAAGTGGAGTATTGGTGTCACCCTGTTACTGGCTTCCACCAGTGTTTTGGCAAAGGATATCCAGCTGTTAAACGTTTCTTACGATCCAACGCGTGAGCTGTATGAGCAGTACAACAAAGCGTTTAGCGCACACTACAAGCAGGAAACGGGCGACAATGTGGTGATCCGTCAGTCTCATGGCGGTTCAGGGAAGCAGGCGACCTCTGTGATCAACGGCATTCGTGCTGATGTCGTGACCCTGGCGCTGCAGTCTGACGTGGATGCTATTGCTGACCGTGGTCGGATCGATAAGAACTGGATTAAGCGTCTGCCAGACAACTCCGCCCCTTATACTTCCACCATCGTGTTCCTGGTCCGTAAGGGCAACCCGAAGGGCATTCATGACTGGAACGATTTAATTAAACCCGGCGTATCGGTGATCACCCCGAACCCGAAAACCTCAGGTGGCGCACGCTGGAACTATCTGGCCGCATGGGGCTGGGCACTGGATCAAAACAACGGTGACCAGGCCAAAGCGCTGGCGTATGTGAAGGCGCTGTTCAAGAACGTAGAAGTGCAGGATTCGGGTGCACGTGGCGCGACCAACACCTTCGTAGAACGTGGCATAGGCGATGTGCTGATTGCCTGGGAAAACGAAGCGTATCTGGCAGTGAACAAGCTGGGTAAAGACAAGTTCGAAATCGTCACGCCAAGCGAATCGATTCTGGCAGAACCAACCGTTTCGGTGGTCGATAAGGTGGTGGATGAGCAGGGCACGCGTAAAGTGGCCGAAGATTACCTGAAGTATCTCTACTCACCAGAAGGCCAGACCATCGCAGCGGAAAACTTTTATCGTCCACGCGATCCTGAAGTCGCGAAAAAGTTTGCCAGCACCTTTGCGCCGGTGAAACTGTTCACTATCGACAGCAAGTTCGGTGGCTGGACGCAAGCGCAGAAAGCGCACTTCGCTGATGGTGGCAGTTACGATCAGGTCATGAAACCGTAATCGTCATCGCATCAAACTGAAACGGTCAGCCTGATGCTGGCCGTTTTGCATTACACAGCAGTAAAAGTCCGTGACATTGCCCAGACGGCAGGCGAGGATGCTGGCAGGTGATGAACAGAGGAATTCGGCCATGCAGGGAAGTCGTCGCACCCTGAAGTTGCTAACCGTTTTACTGCTGGTGCTGATTGTCGGACTGATCGTCAGCGCCTTCCATTTCCAGAAAAACTCCAATGCCCTCTGGCAGATCATCAGTGAAAAGTGCGTGCCCAATCTGGCGAAGAGTGGCAATCCCGCCCCTTGTCAGCAAGTGAATACGGCACAGGGTTATGTCACGCTGAAAGACCTCAACGGTCCACTGCAGTATTTACTGATGCCGATTGAAAAAATCACTGGCATGGAAAGCCCGATTATTCTCGAACCCACCACGCCCAATCTGTTTGCCGCCGCCTGGCTGCAGCGCAGTCTGTTGGCCAAAAAACGCGGTGCACTGATTGACGATAGCGCGCTGTCGCTGGCGATTAATGCGCAGTATGGCCGTACACAGAATCAACTGCACATCCATATCTCCTGTCTGCGTCCTGATGTGCGTCAGCGGCTTGATGCGTTAAGCCCTAAGCTCAACGAGCAGTGGCAGCCAGCCACGCTGCGTAAACATCGCTATTTGATTCGCACACTGTCGACGGCTGAACTGGCGCAGCAAAGTGTCTTTATTCGTCTGGCGACTGAAGTGCCTAATGCGCGCAGCGAGATGGGAAAATATGGGATGGCACTGGCGGAATTACCGGATGGGCGCTTAGCGTTGCTGGCGCTGGAACGTAACTGGTTAATGCTAAACAGCGGTTCTGCGGAGGAGTTGCAGGACCACCAATGCCAGATTTTGAACCATTAACCATGGCTTCCAATATAAAGCTTCAATGAAACGTATAAGCACGCTGGGGGGTTCCAGAACTGTTTCATCACATCTTCCTCAGTGTATGAGTTACATGTCTCAGTACGAATCTCTGGCAATAAAAAAGGCGGCTCATCAGCCGCCTTGTTCCACACCGAAAAACTTAGGCGTTTTTCGCTGCTGCAGCTGCTTTCACGATCACTGCGAACGCATCGGCTTTCAGTGAAGCACCGCCAACCAGCGCGCCATCGATATCTGGCTGGGTGAACAGTTCTGCGGCATTTTTGTCGTTAACAGAACCGCCGTACTGAATGATAACCTGCTGAGCAATCGCCGCATCTTTCTTCGCGATATGGTCACGAATGAATTTGTGCACGGCCTGGGCCTGCGCAGGTGTAGCGGATTTGCCGGTACCGATCGCCCAGACTGGCTCATAAGCGATAACCACGCCTTCGAACGCAGCCGCACCCTGAGTTTCCAGCACGGCGTCGATCTGACGTGCGCACACTTCTTCAGTCTTGCCCGCTTCGTTCTCTGCATCGGTTTCACCGATGCACAGGACTGGCACCAGGCCGGCTGCTTTCAGCACAGCAAATTTCTTCGCGATGAACTCGTCGCTTTCTTTGTGGTAAGTACGACGCTCAGAGTGGCCGATGATGATGTATTTCGCGCCGACATCTTTCAGCATTTCTGCGGAGGTTTCACCGGTGAATGCGCCAGACAGGTTAACGTCAACGTTCTGTGCACCCAGTGCAATGTGGCTGCCGGAGACGGCGTGTTTTGCCAGGTCAAGATAGAGAGTGGGTGGAGCAATTGCTACGCCACAACCTTCAACACCAGACAGCTCTTTGCGCAGACCTTCAATCAGCTCGCCTGCCATGTGCTTGCTGCCATTCAGTTTCCAGTTACCCATAACCAGTGGATGTCGCATTCTTTCCTCCGCATAACGCGATTCATGAAATAGCGCTGCCATCGGGCAGCGATGTCTGCCAGACAGTATAGAGATCAAACGTGTCGCTGGCTTTGCTTTTCGTCATTTTTGCCGCGGTGATCAAGGGGTCGCGAGTGCCAGTTTTATTGGCTCAACCGCGAAGGTTAATCCCTTGTCACCGTTATCCGCGACCACAAAACGCAATGCGCCTTCAGTACTGGCAAAATAGCGTGCGCCTTTGCCTGCGCTGAGCAGTGCATCAAGCTTTTTGCGTCCATCTGCAGGCGATAAACCTGGGACAAAAAATCGCAATAATGCTGTCATGTAATCCATCGCACGTGCCTGCGCGGCTTTCATATCCGGGCCGGGAACCGGTAGCCAGGTAATTTGCAGCGTTTTGATTTTTCCGGTGCCCTGCTCCAGCGCGGTAGAAGCATAGAGTGTTTCATTGATCTTGCTGGCGGCGCGCGTCAGGTTGCTTTTATCGTCTCGATTATCAATCGCACGATATTCCTGCAACGGCAGGTCCGGATTCGTTGCGTTGTACTTCTCGCGGAACTGCGCGATGGTCATATCGAAGGTGGGGGCACCTGCCAATAGATAAGGGGCGGCAGGCAGGTGATCGCTTCGATCCTGCGGTGTCGCATCCTCCGCCCAGGCGGGAAATGTCAGCGCGACGCTCAAGAGCAGCGCGACTGGCAGGTTCTTCATTGCTTCGGCCCTAAATCATTCACTTAGCCCACGATTAGAACGGTTTTTACCGACCAAAGTCAAAACCCGCACAGGGAAAAGTCTGACATTCTTCACACCACACGGATTACCAGTAATGCTCGCTGGTCATATGGCCGGGTTTGCGTTTGAAATGTTTACGCATCTCACGCGTATCTTTCAGCAATTGCTGGGTATCGCGCACCATTTGCGGGTTACCACACAGCATCACGTGGCTGGTGTCAGCGGTCATCGGCAAACCCACCGCACGTTCAAGTTCACCGCTCTCAATGAGCTGCGGTACACGACCGTGCAGTGAACCGGCGATCTCTTCGCGACTCACCACCGTCTGAATATGCAATTTGCCCTGATAACGCTGTTGCAGCTGCTGCATCAACGGCAGGAAGCTCAGGTCATCGGCGAAACGTGCCGCATGCACCAGCACAATGTTATCAAAGCGTTCCAGATCTTCGCCCTGTTGCAGAATCGATAAATAAGGACCGATCGCCGTGCCAGTGGCCAGCATCCAAAGCGTGCTGCAGTCGGGAATTTCATTGAGTACAAAGAATCCGGCGGCTTCTTTGGTCACCATCACCTGATCGCCAGGCTGCAATGCCTGCAAACGTGGACTGAGCTTACCCTCTGGCACCGTGACCAGATAGAACTCCAGTAAGGGATCGCGCGGTGCATTCACATATGAATAGGCGCGTTGCACGCGTTCACCATCAATTTCCAGCGCCAGCTTGGCAAACTGCCCGGCGGTAAAGGTATCAATCGGCGCGGTAACGCGCAGGCTGAACAGTGCATCGGTCCAGTTTTTCACTTCTTTCACTTCCGCATTGATCCACTCTGCCATGATCGCTCCTTATTATTGATTATTCAGGCGTGTCACTATCATCGTCAGCCCTCTCACAGATTTCCAGCCCGGCGGAGAGTAAAGGGCTCTCAGCGACAAATCATGCGCACTCCACATCAACTGTAGCGGTCGGGTTACGACCCGGTACGTAATCTTGACACCACGGCGTCAGTCGCTTTGCGCTCACCTCTCGATTTGTCACGCAATCCTGATATTTTTGCCGCCATTAATCGCCAGCAGCCTTTTTTAGTGCTGCTTTTATTTTGTTTCTCAGGCAGACATTTTGTTCCATGTTGAAGAATAAAACACAAAACCGCTTCCTGTTATTCATGCTGATCGTGCTGGTGGCGGTCGGACAGATGGCGCAAACCATCTATGTGCCGGCGATGGCGAACATGGCCGAAGCCCTGAACGTACGCAGTGGCAGCATGCAGCAGGTCATGGCCGCTTATTTGATGACCTATGGTGGATCACAACTGATCTATGGTCCGTTGTCAGACAGCTTTGGCCGTCGTCCGGTGATCCTTATCGGTATGACGATCTTTGCCGTGGGGGCATTGATCGCCATGTTTGCGCCATCACTGCAGATTTTGGTGCTGGGCAGCGCGGTGCAGGGGTTGGGTACTGGCGTCGCGGGGGTGATGGCACGCACTATGCCGCGCGATCTCTATTCCGGTATCGCCCTGCGCCAGGCCAATAGTCTGCTGAATATGGGAATTCTGGTGAGCCCGCTGCTGGCACCGGTGATTGGCGCGCTACTGACGCACCTGTTTGGCTGGCACGCTTGTTTTGCCTTTCTGCTGTTGCTGTGCGTCGGCGTCACAGCTTCCATGGCGCGCTGGCTACCCGAAACGCGTCCCGTGGATACGCCTGCCACACCATTTCTGCGCCGTTATGCCACCTTGCTTAGCGACGGGAATTTTGTCCGCTATCTGCTGCTGCTGGTGGGCGCATTGGCAGGCATCGCAGTGTTTGAAGCCAGCTGTGGCGTGTTGATGGGTGGCGTGCTCGGTCTGGATGGCATCACGGTCAGCATCTTGTTTATCCTGCCGATCCCGGCCGCTTTTTTTGGTGCGTGGTTTGCCGGACGCGAGCAGAAGTCCTGGCATACGCTGATGTGGTACGGCGTGAACAGTTGCTTGCTGGCGGGTCTGCTGATGTGGATTCCGGCATGGTTCGGCATCATGAATATCTGGACACTGCTGGTGCCTGCCGCGCTGTTCTTCTTTGGGGCCGGGATGCTGTTCCCATTGGCAACGTCCGGCGCAATGGAGCCGTATGCATGGTTAGCGGGAAGTGCGGGTGCGCTGATTGGTGGCATACAGAATTTGGGCTCTGGCGTAATTGCCTGGCTGTCGGCGCTACTGCCGCAGCACGATCAGTCGAGCCTCGGGATGCTGATGTTTGTCACGTCGCTGGTGATGCTACTGTGCTGGTGGCCGCTCTCACGTCATCCGGAGAGCGGCAAGCAGGCGATTACAGGATAAACTGATGCAGCGCCGCGTCTTTACGATCCAGATAATGGATCGACTGGATGCGGCGGATGGTGCGTGATTTACCGCGCACCAGCAGGGTTTCGCTGGTAGCGATGTTGCCTTTGCGCGTAATGCCTTTCAGCAGGTCACCGGTGGTGATGCCGGTGGCGGCGAAAATCACGTTATCGTTACGCGCCATCTCTTCCAGCTTCAGGATTTCCCCGGCTTTAATGCCCATCTCAGCACAACGTTGCAGCTCCTGCTCGCCCAAACGACGGTTCTCTTCACTGTCGCCTTTGACGTCGTGGCGCGCCAATAGGCGAGCCTGCATGTCGCCATCCATTGCACGGATCACTGCAGCGGACACCACACCTTCTGGCGCACCGCCGATACCGTAAAGCACATCCACTTCGCTGTCAGGCATGCAGGTCAAAATCGAGGCCGCAACATCACCATCCGGGAAGGCAAACACACGCACGCCGAGCTGCTGGAGCTGAGCGATCACCGCGTCATGGCGCGGCTTAGCCAGAATCGACACGGTCAGCTGGCTGAGGGGTTTATCCAGAGCGATGGCGATGTTCTTCAGATTGGCTTCGAGCGGCAGGTTGAGATCGATAGCACCGCGCGCGCCGGGCCCGACAATCAGTTTTTCCATGTACATATCAGGTGCGTGCAGGAAGCTACCTTTATCGCCCACGGCTAATACTGCCAGTGCGTTGGCCTGACCCATCGCCGTCATGCGTGTGCCTTCGATAGGATCGACAGCGATATCCACCGCATCCCCAAGGCCGGTACCGACTTTTTCACCGATATAGAGCATCGGCGCTTCGTCGATTTCGCCTTCGCCAATCACAATCTGACCGTCGATATCAATGGTATTGAGCATAATGCGCATAGCGTGGACGGCTGCACCGTCGGCCGCATTTTTATCGCCGCGTCCTAACCAGTGATAGCCCGCTAATGCAGCGGCTTCGGTCACACGGGAAAATTCAATCGCGAGTTCTCGTTTCATGGTTGCACCTGATAAAAAACAGGCAGGCAGTGTAACACGGAGGGGAAAGCAGGGCGGGGAGAAAAACCCGCGGCAGGGTGCCGCGGGTCAAAGGTATTACTCAGCGTCTTCCCACGCTTGCGCACGCGCCACGGCTTTCTTCCAGCCTGCATAGCGCACGTTGCGTTCGGTGGTTTCGATGCTTGGGCGGAACTCACGTTCAACGACCGCTTTCGCACGTACTTCCTCCAGATCGCTCCAGAAGCCCACCGCCAGGCCAGCAAGGTAAGCTGCACCCAGCGCGGTCACTTCACGTACTTCCGGACGCTCAACGCGCGTACCGAGAATGTCTGACTGGAACTGCATCAGGAAGTTGTTGGCGACCGCACCACCGTCCACGCGCAGAGATTGCAGACGGGTGCCCGCATCGTTCTGCATCGCTTCCAGGACGTCACGTGTCTGATAAGCAATCGATTCCAGCGTTGCACGGATGATGTGATTTGCGTTGGCACCACGGGTCAGACCGAAGATGGCGCCACGGGCATACGGATCCCAGTAAGGCGCACCCAGACCGGTAAACGCAGGCACCATGTAGACGCCGTTGGTGTCCTTCACTTTCAGCGCGAAGTATTCAGAGTCCGTTGAATCACTGATCAGCTTCATCTCATCACGCAGCCACTGAATGGAGGCACCGCCGATGAACACCGCACCTTCCAGTGCGTAGTTCACTTCACCACGCGGGCCGCAAGCAATGGTAGTCAGCAGACCGTGCGTTGAAGTCACGGCTTCGGTGCCGGTGTTCATCAACATGAAGCAGCCGGTACCGTAGGTGTTTTTCGCCATACCCGGTTGTACGCACAGTTGGCCGTACAGGGCTGCCTGTTGGTCACCTGCAATACCCGCGATTGGAATACGCGTACCGCCTTTACCCCCGATGTTGGTCTGGCCGTAGATTTCAGAAGAGCCTTTCACTTCCGGCAGCATTTCGCGCGGAATATCGAGGATCTCCAGCATACGCTCATCCCACTCCAGCTTGTGGATGTTGTACATCATGGTACGAGAGGCGTTGGTGTGGTCGGTGATGTGCACACGCCCCTGGGTCATTTTCCATACCAGCCAGGTATCAACGGTACCAAACAGCAGCTCGCCACGTTTTGCACGCTCGCGCGCACCTTCAACGTTGTCGAGGATCCACTTCACTTTGGTGCCTGAGAAGTAAGGGTTAATCACCAGACCGGTGGTATGCTGGATGTACTCTTCCAGACCCTCTTTCTTTAGCTTGTTACAGTAGTCCGCTGTACGTGGATCCTGCCAGACGATGGCGTTATAGATCGGCTTACCGGTCTCTTTATCCCACACGATGGCAGTTTCACGTTGGTTGGTGATACCAATCGCGGCAATCTCATCAGAACGGATGTCGGCATGGGCCAGCACTTCGACCAGCGTTGAGCTTTGTGACGCCCAGATGTCCATTGGGTCGTGTTCTACCCAGCCCGCTTTCGGGTAAATCTGGGTGAATTCGCGCTGCGAGACGGCGACGATGTTCGCGTCATGATCGAGTACCACGGCACGCGAGCTGGTCGTGCCCTGATCGAGCGCGAGAATGTATTTTTTATCAGTCGTAGTCATTTTATTTTCCTGATGATTAACGATGAAACTTACGCTTTACGCTGCTCAGCGCGTGCGACCGGTTTTTCTGTTTTGCTGGCTTCCGCCACGTTGACCGGCAGGTTACGGCCAATCAGTGAACGGTAACCGAAGGCTCCGAGGCAAGCACCCACCAGTGGGCCAAAAATCGGAACCAGGAAGTAAGGAATATCTTTGCCGCCGGTGAAGGCCACATCACCCCAACCTGCGATGAAGGCGAACAGTTTAGGACCGAAGTCACGCGCCGGGTTAAGTGCGAAGCCGGTGAGCGGGCCCATTGAACCACCAATCACGGCAACCAGCAGACCAATTAACAGCGGAGCCAGTGGACCACGTGGTACGCCGTTGCCGTCATCAGTCAGCGCCATGATCACCGCCATCAGTACCGCCGTAATCACCATCTCAACCAGGAACGCCTGACCGACACTGATGTGCGGGTTAGGGTAGGTTGAGAAGATACCGGCCAGATCGAGGCTCTGCACGCTGCCTCGCACCATTTGATGGCTGGCTTCATAATCAAAGAACAAATTGTAGTAGAGGCCATAAACCAGCGCCGCCGCACAGAAGGCACCGGCAACCTGCGCCAGGATGTAAGGCAGCACTTTGCGGCCTTCAAAGTTAGCAAACAGGCACAGCGCGACCGTTACCGCTGGATTTAAATGCGCGCCGGATACGCCCGCACTGAGATACACGGCCATGGAGACAGCAAGACCCCAGATAATACAGATTTCCCACTGACCGAATGCGGCACCAGCCAGTTTTAATGCAGCAACACAGCCTGCACCAAAAAAGATGATCAAACCGGTACCGAGAAACTCGGCGATGCATTGACCTTTTAGTGTGTTCGTTGTCTGACTCATAATGGCATTCCTGAAGCGAGGTTAAATTTTATCAGTTTTTGTTCTCAATCCATGAGTCACCCAGCTCTTATGTAGGGCTGATGTGAATTTATCGTTAACGAGCATAAACGAGAAATAGCGAAATCGAAATATGTGTACTCCGTCATAAAAATGCGCGTTTTCGCGTCTTTTACCTTTCTTTAAGGGCCATTAACCCTGCTTTACTTAAGTCCAATATCGTGACCGCGCGCAAAAATGCGCGATCGTGAGCGTTTTTTTAAGCATTAACTGAAAAGTGTTACAGACTGCCCGTGCAGGCCTTGTGTCGCTGGACTTGCGGGGTGTGGCTACATACAATCGGGACATCGTGGCTGGACGCACCATAACAAGGCAGTCCCAGCACCATCAACGCCTTGCAAGAGATTTAGGAGAGGTCATAAAGATGTCATTTGAAGTGTTCGAGAAACTGGAAGCGAAAGTACAGCAGGCGATTGATACCATCACCCTGCTGCAGATGGAAATTGAAGAGCTGAAAGATCAGAATAATACGCTGCGTAACGAAGCCAGCCAGGCTTCCGGCAACCAGGATGCACTGGTGCGTGAAAACCAGCATCTGAAAGAAGAACAGCACGTGTGGCAGGAGCGTCTGCGTGCACTGTTGGGAAAAATGGAAGAGGTTTAAGCGTCTATGCTTAAACCCATGACGGGTGCTGCGGCACCCGTTTTTGTTGAGGCTTACTCGATATCGAGGGCGTCTTCCGACAGAATGATGCCGGTGTTATCGGCATAAAGATGGTCTCCAGAGAAGAAGGTTACGCCGCCAAAGTTAACGCGCACGTCACTTTCGCCAATCCCTTCGCCCGCCGCACCGACCGGAATCGCGGCAATCGCCTGAATACCAATTTCCAGCTCTTCCAGATCGTCCACCTGACGCACTGAGCCGTAAATCACAAGGCCTTCCCACTCATTTTGCGCTGCCAGACGCGCCAGTTGCGCATCAACCAGAGCACGACGTACCGAGCCGCCGCCATCAATCACTAACACGCGACCCCGGCCATTCTCTTCCAGCAGATCGTAAAGCAGGCCGTTGTCTTCGAAACATTTCACTGTGGTAATTTGCCCACCGAATGAGGTGCGTCCGCCAAAATTGGAAAAGAGCGGTTCAACCACGTTCACTTCTTCATGGTAGATGTCACAGAGTTCGGAAGTATCGTATTTCATGAGGGTATCGTCTGTTTGCCACAGGAGCGGTAAGTATATCGCTATCTGACGATTGTTGGCAAAATCATCACCCGCTAAAAAAAGCGCTGCATCAATATCCTGCGTAAAAAAATGCCCGGCACAGTGGCCGGGCAGCGGATAACGATGTAACCCTTACAGAATAAAGCGGCTGAGATCTTCGTCGGCCACCAGTTCGTCCAGGTGTTTGCCAACGTAATCAGCATCGATGGTGATGGATTCGCCGTTGCGATCGCTGGCGTCATAGGAAATGTCTTCCATCAGACGCTCAAGCACGGTGTGCAGACGACGCGCACCGATGTTTTCAGTCGTTTCGTTCACCTGCCATGCGGCTTCGGCGATGCGACGGATGCCGTCTTCGGTGAAATCAACGTTCACGCCTTCAGTGCCCATCAGCGCTTTGTACTGTACGGTCACAGAAGCGTTTGGCTCCGTCAGAATACGTTCGAAATCATTCACGGTCAGCGCCTGCAGCTCTACACGAATCGGCAAGCGACCCTGCAGTTCTGGAATCAGATCTGACGGGCTGGCGACCTGGAACGCGCCTGAAGCGATAAACAGAATGTGATCAGTTTTCACCATGCCGTGCTTGGTGGACACGGTGCAGCCTTCCACCAGTGGCAGCAGGTCGCGCTGTACACCTTCGCGTGATACATCCGGGCCGCCCGCATTCTGGCCGCCGCGCTTACAGATCTTATCGATTTCATCAATGAACACGATACCGTGCTGCTCAACGGCTTCGATAGCGTCTTGCTTCAGTTCTTCTGGATTCACCAGTTTTGCCGCTTCTTCTTCAATCAGCAGCTTCATGGCTTCTTTGATCTTCAGCTTGCGCGCTTTCTGCTTCTGGCCGCCAAGGTTCTGGAACATCGACTGCAGTTGGCTGGTCATCTCTTCCATGCCTGGAGGCGCCATGATTTCAACACCGGCTGCGGATGCGGCCAGATTGATCTCAATCTCTTTATCATCCAGCTGGCCTTCACGCAGTTTCTTGCGGAAAGACTGACGGGCCGCAGAAGGTTCGGCAGTGTGCTCAGCCTGGCCCCAGTTATTTTTCGCTGGTGGGATCAGCACATCAAGAATGCGCTCTTCCGCCATCTCTTCGGCGCGGTATTTGTTTTTCTCGATGGCCTGGCTGCGCACCATTTTGATGGCAGAGTCGGTCAGATCGCGAATAATCGAGTCGACTTCTTTCCCCACGTAACCCACTTCGGTGAATTTCGTGGCTTCGACTTTGATGAAAGGCGCGTTGGCGAGTTTTGCCAGACGACGCGCGATTTCGGTTTTACCGACACCAGTCGGGCCAATCATCAGGATGTTTTTTGGCGTCACTTCATGACGCAGCTCTTCGTCGAGCTGCATGCGGCGCCAGCGGTTACGCAGTGCAATTGCCACGGCCTTCTTTGCGCCGTCCTGGCCGATGATAAAGCGGTTAAGCTCGCTGACAATCTCGCGGGGAGTCATCTCAGACATGATGTTTAGTCCTTAGCCTTAGACGGTAATTCTTCAAAGTTGATGTTGTGGTTGGTGTAAATGCAGATATCGCCAGCGATGTTCAGCGCCTTCTCAACGATATCGTGCGCACCAATGTCGGTGTTCTCCAGCAGGGCTCGAGCCGCTGCCTGGGCGTAAGGCCCACCAGAACCGATAGCAATCAGATCATTTTCTGGCTGGATCACGTCTCCGTTACCGCTGATGATCAGTGAGGAGTTCTCATCAGCTACCGCCAGCAGCGCTTCAAGACGGCGCAGCATGCGATCGGTACGCCAGTCTTTCGCCAGTTCGACCGCGGCTTTCACCAGGTGGCCTTGATGCATTTCCAGCTTGCGCTCGAACAGTTCAAACAGGGTGAAGGCATCTGCGGTGCCGCCAGCAAAACCAGCGATCACTTTGTCATTGTAGAGACGACGCACTTTCTTCACGTTGCCTTTCATCACGGTATTGCCGAGCGTAGCCTGGCCATCACCGCCAATCACGACTCGGCCGTTGCGTCGTACACTTACTATTGTTGTCACGGGCAGACCCCTTGTTGCAGTGGATAAGTAACTTCGCGCACAGAGCGCGAAGTATCATGCAACCAGATATGGGGTAGGTTTGGAGGGTTTCAACCCCGAGATTTGTCTTACTTGAAAGGGCAAGTGCATTAGTGAGGTGCGTTCACCCCTGTAACTTACTGATGCAAGCTCAGGGGATTCACGCACTTACCGCGAGGCGAATGACTTAAGGTAAAGCGAGAGGAATGCAGCTTCCGTGTCCGGAGCTGTGTAAGCGTTTGACCGTGCTGTCAGCGCTGCTGCGATCTTTAAACGGCCCGATTACCACACGATTCCAGCCACCGCTGGTGGTGATACGACTCTCGAAACCTTCAAAAGCCAGACCTGCGCGTACTGACTCCGCCTGGTCAGTGCCTTTGAACGAGCCACACTGCACCATCCAGCGCTGCGAAGCGGCTTTCTCTTCCGGTTTCGCTTTTGCCGTTTCCTGCGGTTTCGGCTGTTGCACTGGTTCACGCGTTATCGGCGCTGGCTGTTGTTGTTGACGCGTCGCCTGCTGTTGCTGCAACTGCTGTTGGCGCTGTTGCTGTTGTAACTGTTGCTGCTGGCGCTGCATCTGTTGTTGCTGCACTTGCACCTGCTGCTGACGTTGCAGAGTTTGCTGACGCTGTGCCGGAGTTTGTTCGTTCCACGGCACTTCGTTGAGCTGCGTCGGTTGCTGGCGCATATCAGCCTGCATCTGTTCCAGCAATTGGCGCTGCTCATCCGTCAGCTGTGTTTGTGATTGCACACCACCACCAGCAGACGGTTCAGTCGGCGTCGGCACGGTGATTTGGCGATTTTCCAGCTCTTTGATGTATTTCCAGCGCTCTTCCGGCTTTGGCGGAAGGCCGTTGCCGTTGGCTTTATGATTCGGAATGACCTCAGTCTCTTCTTTTTTATGATGAGAGATGAACCATAAACCACCGGCAAAGGTGACCAGCACGGCCACGGCCAGTACGATCATCAACTTTGACGTGCCGGAGCCGCCTTTGCTTTTCTTACTGCGGCCTGCAGCGGGTTTTTTGCGACGCGTCCCTGTTGAACGCCCGCGGCCTACATAATCTCTCTGTGCCACTTTCGTTCTGATACCCTTCAAAAAAATGCCAATGGGCGAAACCCTAAATTAAGACGGGTGTAAAAGTTCTGTTAATTGCCCGGCAACGAATGCGTCATGTTACTCAAGGGCTGGAACTTTGACCAGCAGAGTCTGCCTTCAGAATCCGCTGAAAATGCAGTGAAGCCTAGACCATTTTTCCCGTTTTTGTGGCGGGTGCGGTGCTTCCGCGCACGCGTAATTCCGCGTCGAGTAAACGTGAGCCGTTGTTGACGCGTTTGCCCTGCAGTTCATCCAGCAGCAGCAGCATCGCTTCGCGACCAATGGCAAATCGCGGCTGTGCAACGGTGGTGAGTGGGGGATCGTAATACTGCGCCAGTTCGATATCGTCAAATCCCACCACGGAAAGATCCTGCGGAATGCGCATGCCCAGCTTTCGTGCCTGATTCATTGCACCCAATGCCATCAAGTCGCTGTGGCAGAAAATGGCTTTCGGCGGCTGCGGTAAGCTCATCAACTGTTTCAGCGCACTGGCACCAGCTTCGAAGGTGAAATCACCGTGCACAATCATCGTGGGATCAATGGCGATACTGCTGCGGCGCAGAGCCTGAATGTAGCCTTGTAAACGATACTGGCTGAGCGGGATATGTTCCGGCCCGGTAATGCAGGCAATCTGGCGATGACCGAGTTGCAGCAGATGATTGACAGCTTCAAATGCCGCCGTCAGGTTATCAATATGCACGGTAGGCAGAGCCATTTCCGGGGCGAATTCGTTGCCCATCACCATCGGCGGCAGGTTACGCTGATCTTCAATTCCTGCATCGAACGGCAGTTGTGAACCCAGCAGCACCATGCCGTCGATTTGGCGCGTCAACATCAGGTTGAGGAAGGTTTTTTCCTGCTGATCCTGATGTGCGCAGTCGCCAATCAACACCAGATAGCCTTCCTGCGCCGCGGTGACTTCGACGCCACGGATGATTTCACTAAAGAAGGGATCGCAGATGTCCGGCACTATTACCAATATGGTTTGCGTTTCGCCGCGTTTGGCATTGCGCGCCAGCCCGTGTGGCGCATAGCCGACATCAATCACCGCTTGTTCTACTTTCTGCCGGGTGGCAGCCGAGACTTTTTCCGGGTTCATCAGCGCGCGAGAAACCGTGGCGGTAGAGACGCCGGCTTTCTCGGCCACATCTTTCATGGTAGCAGCAGATGAAGGTTGCTTCTGGTCCAACGTATAACTCCTGACGCGGTACAGCGCATTGATTTTCAGACATTGCCGGGCTTCAGCCGGGATGGGCACTATTGATAACCCAACGTCGGGTGAGGTTGTTACTTAATTTGCATAAAAATTGTGACTTGTGCGACTTTTTTCGATCTGGCTCGCAGATGTGATGCGGCCTAACTCTCGGTGGGGTCGATATCCAGTGTCCATTTGGTTTTGCGCGCGGCGGGCAGGGTGGAGATTAGCGGCAGCGAACTGCTCAGCAGCTGTTGCAGGCGTTTACGCGAAGGATGCTGTAGCAACAGTTGCCAGCGCCAGCGCCCACTACGTTTCGGTGCCAGTGCCGGAACCGGCCCCATTAACCACATGGCCTCATCTTTCAGCGGGCTGGCTTCGAGTAAATTGCGCAGCTGTGTGAGGAATTCCGCGGCCTGCGCATTGTCCATGTCTTCCGCGCGGAACAGCGCGTGGCTGGTCCACGGCGGCAGCTGAACCGATTGGCGCTCCAGCAAGGTTTCCTCGGCAAAGGCGAAATAGCCACGATGCAGCAACGTTTGCAACAGCGGATGCTCGGGATGGTGCGTCTGCAGCAGTACTTCACCCTGTTTACCGGCGCGCCCGGCGCGCCCGGCCACCTGGGTATAGAGTTGAGCAAAGCGTTCGGCGGCGCGGAAATCGGCGGAGAATAAGGCGCCATCGACATCCAGCAGGGAAACCAGCGTCACGTCGGGGAAATGGTGCCCTTTTGCCAGCATCTGTGTGCCAACCAGAATGCGGGCACCGCCGCGATGCACATCCGCCAGATGCTGCTCCAGTGCACCTTTGCGGCTGGTGGTATCGCGATCAATGCGCGACACCGGTACGCCGGGAAAGAGTGTGCTGAGCTGCTGCTCAAGCTGCTCTGTACCGACGCCGACCGGCATCAGGTGTGTGGAACCGCAACCCGGACATTGATTGGGCAGCGGGCGCTGGCTGTCGCAGTGGTGGCAGCGCAGCTGACGATGATGCTGATGCAGCGTGTAATAGCTGTCGCAGCGTTGACACTCTGCCAGCCACCCGCAGTCGTGGCACATCAATGCAGGCGAGAATCCGCGGCGGTTGAGGAACAGCAATACCTGATTATCGGCCTGCAGGTGCTGGCGCATTTTGCCCAGCAATGCGGGCGCGAGCCCACCCTTAAGCTGCTGGCCTTTAAGGTCGATTAGCTGTTGCAGTGCCGGTTTGGCGTTGCCCGCGCGTTTGGTAAGATTGAGCTGTCGATACTTGCCGACGCGCACATTGTGCAGCGTTTCCAGCGCCGGTGTGGCAGAACCCATCACAATCGGGATATCTTCTTCGTGAGCGCGAAACACTGCCAGATCGCGCGCCTGATAGCGCCAGCCTTCCTGCTGCTTGTACGAACTGTCGTGTTCTTCATCAATAATGATTACCCCCGGACGCGCCAGCGGTGTGAACAGCGCGGAACGCGTACCGATGATAATCGCGGTTTCGCCACTGCGCGCACGCAGCCATACCGCAAGACGCTCACTGTCATTGAGTGCCGAGTGCAGCACATCGATCGGCGCATCGAAGCGTTCACGGAAGCGTGCAATAGTTTGCGGTGTCAGGCCGATTTCCGGCACCAGTACCAGCGCCTGTTTGCCGCGCGCCAGCACATTCTCTAGCACGCTGAGATAGACTTCGGTTTTGCCCGAACCGGTAATGCCTGCCAGCAACCACGCTGCATAATGATCATCTTCGCTGCGCATCGCGCCGACGGCCATCGCCTGATCGGTATTGAGACGCAGGCGATCGCCCTTCACTGCAAAGGTGGTGCGCCAGTCGTGCATCTGCGGTGCGTGTTCACGCAGATCGCACAGACCTTTGGCACGCAATGATTGCAGCGCGGCGTCAGTCAGATCCTGTTCACTGACCTGATGGCGATAGAGAGGTTGCTGGCGCAGTGCCGCTAAAGCTTGCTGCTGCTTGGGTGCACGCTTCAGGCTTTCCATGGCCACTTCGCGTCCGGCGTCGTTGACCACCCACTGCCACAACGGCGTTTCCTGCGCCGGTTTGCCCTGACGCAGCAGCACAGGTAGAGCATGGTTGAGCACCTCGCCGAGCGGCGAATGGTAATAGCTGGCGGCCCAGTTAAGGATGCGCCACAGCGCCGGTGAAAACAGGCTTTGATCGTCCAGCACGCTCTCCAGCGGTTTGAGCTGAGTCAGAGGCAGGTCGCTGGTTTCCTTTACAGCCACCACGATGCCGATCATTTTACGATTGCCAAACGGCACGCTGACGCGCGCGCCCACCACCGGCTGCGCCGCATCGGCGGGCAGAAGGTAGTCAAACAGGCGAGGCAGCGGAACGGGCAGGGCAACCTGAACTACGGGCATGTCGATCTCTATCCGGTACTGTAATAAGGAGAAGTAGTGTACACGCTGATGCAACCCTCGTCATACTTCACGCCACCGCCACCGCCACCGCCACCGCCACCGCCACCGCCACAGCGCATAGACACATTGGCTGCGCACGCTCTTTCCATCAGATGGAGTGGAATGAGGACGTTCACTGCCTCCCAGTGGCTCAGAGAATAAACAGCTGATATTTGCCTGGTGCGGTCAATTTCTGTATACTATGCCGCCTTTGATGAGATGACTTGTCAAAGATACACTTAATTATTAACCGCGTGTGGTGCTGTGCAGGTTCGCCTGGCACGGAGAGCGACACGGCCTTTTATGAGGTTCTCCCATGAAACAAGGTATTCACCCGAAATACGAAGCTGTGACCATCACCTGCTCTTGCGGCAACGTGATCAACACCCGTTCAACCATGACTGGTACCCTGAACCTGGACGTGTGCGGCAAATGCCACCCGTTCTACACTGGTAAGCAGCGTGTTGTTGATTCTGGTGGTCGTGTTGATCGCTTCAACAAGCGTTTCAGCATCCCAGGCAGCAAGAAATAAGATTATTTGCCATCGAATCTTCGGATTCGGCAGCAAGAAAAAACCCAGCCTTGGCTGGGTTTTTTTGTTTCTGGACTCAGTATTCCCAGGTGTCGGGATCGATGCCCATCTCACGCATAATCTGCTTAGCTTCTTCCGGAATCTCATCGCTACGTTCTTTGCGCAAATCGACATCATTTGGCAGCGGCTGCCCGGTGAAAGCATGCAAAAAGGCTTCGCACAGCAATTCGCTATTTGTGGCATGACGCAGGTTATTCACCTGACGGCGCGTGCGTTCATCCGTTAAAATTTTCAGCACTTTCAGCGGGATAGAAACTGTAATCTTCTTAACCTGCTCGCTCTTCTTGCCGTGTTCAGCGTAAGGGCTGATATATTCGCCGTTCCATTCAGCCATGGGTTACCTTAATCAATAAAAGTTGAATATGGGGAAATCCGTTGATTATGCCCGATTTTTCGATGCCTGACCGCTTAAACTGCCGGTTTTATGCTTACGCATCGCTTTTCACAGGAAAGCGCGCTGAACACCAGGCGATGACGCGTAATTTTAGCGGGTATTGATGATTTGCTCAATCTATACGCAAAGACATTTAGATGTCCAGATGTATTGACGTCTATGCGCTGAATGTTATCCTGTTGCCACTTCTTATTACACTTCAGGAACAGTAAGCACCATGACGCGTAAACAGGCAACCATCGCAGTACGCAGCGGTTTGAATGATGACGAGCAATATGGCTGCGTTGTCCCACCGATTCACCTCTCCAGCACCTACAACTTCCTCGACTTTAATGAACCGCGTGCACATGACTACTCACGTCGCGGTAACCCCACGCGTGATGTGGTACAACGCGCGCTGGCAGAACTGGAAGGCGGTGCGGGCGCGGTATTAACCAATACCGGGATGTCAGCGATTCATCTGGTGACCACCGTGTTCCTGAAGCCGGGCGATCTGCTGGTTGCCCCACATGACTGCTACGGCGGCAGCTATCGCCTGTTCGACAGCCTGAGCAAACGCGGTGCTTATCGCGTGAAATTTGTCGATCAGGGTGACAAAGCCGCGCTGGCAGCCGCGCTGGCCGAGAAACCCAAACTCGTGTTGGTGGAGAGCCCAAGCAATCCGCTGCTGCGCGTGGTAGATATCGCCGGCATTTGCCAGGCGGCGCGTGCAGCGGGTGCGATCAGTGTAGTGGATAACACCTTCCTGAGTCCGGCATTGCAAAATCCGCTGGCGCTGGGAGCCGATCTGGTTATCCACTCTTGCACCAAATACCTGAATGGTCACTCGGATGTGGTGGCCGGAGCGGTGATTTCTAAAGATCCGGCGATGGCCACGGATCTTGCCTGGTGGGCGAATAATATTGGTGTAACCGGCGCAGCGTTTGATAGCTACCTGCTGTTGCGCGGTCTGCGCACGCTGGCGCCGCGTATGGCGGCAGCGCAGCGTAATGCGCTGGCGATTGTTGATTACCTGAAGCAACAACCGCTGGTGAAAAAACTGTATCATCCGTCTCTGCCGGAAAATGCCGGACATGAGTACGCGGTGCGTCAACAACGTGGCTTTGGTGCGATGCTCAGCTTTGAACTTGACGCTGATGAAGCGCGTCTGCGCCGCTTCCTGAAAGCGCTGCAGTTATTCACGCTGGCGGAATCCCTGGGTGGCGTGGAGAGCCTGATTTCGCATACTGCGACTATGACGCATGCCGGCATGTCTGCGGAAGCGCGCGCGGCAGCGGGTATTTCAGAAACGCTACTGCGTATTTCTGTCGGAATTGAAGATCACGAAGATTTAATCGCCGATCTGGATAATGCATTCCGGATCGCAGCCGAGGAGTAAGCATGACAAGTTCAGCAGGCGCGGGAACGCCGAACAAGCAGTTGCATAAATTTGGTGGCAGTAGCCTGGCGGATGCACGTTGTTATCAACGTGTCGCCAGCATCATGGCGGATTACAGCCAGCCAGGCGATTTAATGGTGGTCTCTGCCGCAGGCAGCACCACCAACCAGCTGATTAGCTGGCTTAAACTGAGCCAGAGCGATCGCTTATCTGCCCATCAGGTGCAACAAGCTTTACGCCGTTTTCACGGCGAACTGATCGCTGCGCTGTTGCCTGTTGAATTTGCTGAAACGCTGACCGCTGCCTTTATTCGCGATTTAGAACGTCTGGCGGCACTGCTTGACGGCGCTATCACCGATGCGGTGTATGCCGAAGTGGTGGGGCACGGTGAAATCTGGTCGGCACGCTTGATGGCGGCAGTGCTGAGCCAGCGTGATATCGAGTCTGCATGGCTGGACGCGCGTGACTTTCTGCGTGCCGAACGTGCTGCGCAGCCACAGGTCGATGAAGGCAAGTCCTGGCCATTGCTACAGGCGCTGCTGGCTCAGCATCCTCATAAGCGTTTGGTGGTAACCGGCTTTATCAGCCGCAGCGACGCCGGCGAAACGGTGTTACTGGGTCGCAATGGTTCGGACTACTCAGCCACGCAGATCGGTGCGCTGGCAGGCGTAAACCGTGTCACCATCTGGAGCGATGTGGCCGGTGTCTATAGCGCCGATCCGCGTAAAGTGTCCGACGCCTGCTTGCTGCCTTTACTGCGCTTAGATGAGGCCAGCGAGCTGGCGCGTCTGGCCGCACCGGTATTGCATACACGTACGCTGCAGCCCGTGTCGAATAGCGATATCGATCTGCAGTTGCGTTGCAGCTATCAACCTGAGCAGGGCTCAACGCGCATTGAGCGCGTACTGGCTTCCGGTACCGGCGCGCGTATTGTCACCAGCCACGACGATGTGTGCCTGGTAGAGATTCACATCCCAGAAAACCACGATTTCAAAACGCAGCAGAAAGAGATCGATCTGCTGCTGAAGCGTGCGCAACTGCGTCCGCTGGCGATGGGTGTCCATCCCGATCGCCGTTTGCTGCAACTCTGCTACACCTCCGAAGTGGTGAACAGCGCATTCAATTTGTTGCAGGACGCTGCGCTGCCGGGTCATCTGCAACTGCGCGATGGCTTAGCGTTGGTGGCGTTGGTCGGCGCAGGCGTGACGCGTAACCCGCTCCATAGCCATCGTTTCTGGCAACAGATCAAAGACCAGCCGGTTGAGTTTGTCTGGCAGTCAGAAGATCACATCAGTATTGTTGCCGTACTGCGCGTAGGACCGACGCAGCACCTGATTCAGGGGCTGCACCAATCATTGTTCCGCGCGGAAAAGCGCATCGGTCTGATGCTGTTTGGTAAAGGCAATATCGGCTCACGCTGGCTGGAGTTGTTTGCCCGCGAGCAGGAAGGCTTATCGGCGCGTACCGGCTTTGAGTATGTGCTGGCAGGCGTGGCGGATAGCAGTCGTAGTTTGCTGAGCTACGAAGGTCTGGAAGCCAGCCGTGCGCTCGCCTTTTTTGATGACGAAGCCGAAGAACGCGATGAAGAGTCGCTGTTCCTGTGGATGCGCGCCCATCCGTTCGATGATTTAGTGGTGCTGGACGTCACCGCCAGCGCACCGCTGGCACAGCAATATCTTGATTTTGCCAGCCACGGTTTCCATGTCATTAGCGCGAACAAAGTCGCAGGCGCATCCAGCAGCCAGAGTTGGCGGCAGATTCGTGATGCGTTCGCCAAAACCGGTCGTCACTGGCTATATAACGCCACGGTAGGCGCAGGATTACCGGTGAACCATACGGTGCGCGATCTGCGCGAAAGCGGCGACAGCATTCTGGCCATCAGTGGTATTTTCTCCGGCACGCTGTCCTGGCTGTTCCTGCAATTTGATGGCACCGTGCCGTTCAGTGAGCTGGTGGATCAGGCCTGGCAGCAAGGTCTCACCGAACCCGATCCGCGCGTAGATCTGTCGGGGCAGGATGTGATGCGCAAGCTGGTCATCCTGGCGCGTGAAGCCGGTTATGACATCGAGCCGGATCAGGTGCGTGTTGAATCGCTGGTGCCGTCGGATTGCGAAGAAGAATCGATTGACCACTTCTTCGAGAATGCCGACGAGTTGAATGACCAAATGCTGCAACGCTTTGAAGCGGCGCAGGAGATGGGCCTGGTGCTGCGCTATGTGGCACGTTTCGATGCCAACGGAAAGGCCCGTGTGGGGGTGGAAGCGGTGCGTCCGGAACACCCGCTGGCTTCACTGCTGCCGTGCGATAACGTGTTTGCCATCGAAAGCCGCTGGTATCGTGATAATCCGCTGGTGATCCGCGGGCCGGGCGCCGGCCGTGATGTGACAGCTGGTGCGTTACAATCGGATATCAATCGCCTCGCACAACTGCTGTAGTCTGCCTTGCAACGCAGACGGTGCCCGCCGTCTGCGCTTTTCACCCTCTCCGCGAACATGAAACTCTTTCAACTTGATTGAATATTTGTCACGCCTGTACATTAATTTTAAGTTGACGCTAACGCGCTAATGGTTCATTTTGTGCATCTGGACGTCTAAACGTATGGATGTTCGCAGGCCGCAAGTTAATCGATATGTGACGACGAGGTAATCTGGATGAGTTTCTTTCACGCCAATCAGCGCGAAGCGTTGAACCAAAGCCTGGCTGAGCTGAACGGGCAAATTAATGTCTCTTTTGAATTTTTCCCGCCTCGCACCAGTGAAATGGAAGAAACCTTGTGGAGTTCGATTGATCGACTGAGCATCCTGAAACCGAAATTCCTCTCTGTCACCTACGGTGCGAACTCTGGCGAACGCGACCGTACGCACAGCATCATTAAAGGCATTAAAGAGCGCACCGGCCTGGAAGCGGCTCCTCATCTGACCTGCATTGATGCCACGCGTGATGAGTTACGCACCATCGCGCGCGATTACTGGGATAACGGTATCCGTCACATCGTGGCCCTGCGCGGCGATTTGCCTCCGGGCAGCGGCAAGCCTGAGATGTACGGTGCTGATTTGGTCGCATTACTAAAAGAAGTGGGCGATTTTGATATCTCCGTGGCGGCTTATCCAGAAGTGCATCCCGAAGCGAAAAGTGCACAGGCAGATTTGATTAACCTGAAGCGTAAAGTCGATAACGGTGCCAATCGCGCCATCACGCAATTCTTCTTTGATGTTGAGAGTTACCTGCGTTTTCGCGATCGCTGTGTCGCCGCAGGCATTGATGTCGAAATTGTGCCGGGCATTTTGCCGGTATCGAACTTTAAGCAGCTGCAGCGCTTTGCCACCATGACCAACGTGCGCGTGCCGGGCTGGATGAACGCGATGTTTGCCGGACTGGATGACGATCCAGAAACCCGCAAAATGGTCGGCGCCAATATCGCCATGGACATGGTGAAAATCCTGTCACGCGAAGGGGTGAAGGATTTCCACTTCTACACGCTGAACCGCGCAGAATTGAGTTACGCCATCTGTCACACGCTGGGTGTGCGTCCGACCTTAACGAACTGATTTTATTAAATAGAATTATGAGGGGGCCAATGTGCCCTCTTTTCATTGGCACCATGTTACCCAGCGGGAAGAGGCGGCAAATGGAGTAAAGCGTTGGGCGCCATGGATGGCGCACGCCGAGCGATCAGGGACGAGACAGCGGCTTTACGTAATTGCCGCTTCTTCCCGCGACGCGCACCGCCCATTAAAAAAGGGGCACATTGGCCCCTTCATGATTAGCGCATACCGCAATTAGCCGGTATTACGCATACCCGCTGCCACACCCGCAATCGTCACCATCAGCGCTTGTTCAACACGCGCATCCGGCTCATCACCACGCTCTTCCTGCGCACGTGCACGATGCAGCAGTTCAGCCTGCAACACGTTGAGCGGATCGGTGTAAACGTTACGCAGCGCGATAGACTCGGCGATCCATGGCTGGTCAGCCATCAAATGCGCATCGTTGGCGATGGTCAACACGGCTTTGATATCCGCAGCCAGCTGATCGCGCAACTGCAGACCCAGCGGCCACAGTGATTTATCAACCAGACGCTGATCGTAATACTCCGCCAGCCACAGGTCAGCTTTCGAGAACACCATCTCCAGCATGCCCAGACGGGTGGCGAAGAACGGCCATTGGCTACACATCGCTTCCAGCTGATCCTGATGACCTTCGTCCATCGCCTTCTGCAGCGCCGCACCGGCACCGAGCCAGGCTGGCAGCATCAAACGGTTCTGCGTCCAGGCGAAGATCCACGGAATCGCACGCAGTGATTCCACGCCGCCGGTAGGACGACGCTTCGCCGGACGTGAACCGAGTGGCAGTTTACCCAGCTCTTGCTCTGGCGTGGCCGAACGGAAATACGGTACGAAGTCCGGGTTTTCACGCACATAGCCGCGATACATGGCGCAGGAATGGGCTGACAAACCGTTCATGATCTCTTTCCACTCGCGCTTAGGCTCGGGCGGTGGCATCAGGTTGGCTTCCAGAATCGCACCGGTATACAGCGACAGGCTGGCGATGGTGACTTCTGGCAAACCATATTTGAAGCGAATCATCTCGCCTTGTTCGGTCACACGCAGGCCGCCTTTCAGGCTGCCCGGCGGTTGCGACAGCAGTGCTGCGTGTGCCGGTGCGCCGCCACGGCCGATGGAACCGCCGCGTCCGTGGAACAGCGTCAGCGTGATGCCGGCTTTCTCACAGGTCTTGATCAACGCATCCTGTGCTTCGTACTGCGCCCAGCTGGCGGCCATCACGCCGGCATCTTTCGCCGAATCGGAATAACCAATCATCACCATCTGTTTGCCGTTGATGAAACCGCGATACCAATCGATATTCAGCAACTGCGTCATGACGTCATTGGCGTTGTTCAAATCGTCGAGGGTTTCGAACAGTGGCGCTACCGGCATCGCGTAAGGAATACCGGCTTCTTTTAACAGCAAGTGCACCGCCAGCACGTCCGACGGCGTTTTCGCCATCGAAATCACGTAAGAGGCGATGGAACCTTGCGGCGCTTCAGCCACCACTTTACAGGTATCCAGCACTTCGCGGGTGTTGTCGCCCGGCTCCCATTGATGCGGCAGCAGCGGACGTTTGGAGTTCAGTTCACGGATCAGGAACGCCTGTTTGTCGGCTTCTGACCAGCTTTCGTAGTCACCCAGCCCCAGATAGCGCGTCACTTCGGCAATCGCTTCGGTGTGACGGGTGCTCTCCTGGCGGATATCAATACGCACCAGCGGCACGCCAAAGCACTTCACGCGGCGCAGCGTATCCAGCAACTGGCCATTGGCGATGATGCCCATGCCGCACTGTTGCAGAGATTGATAGATGGCGAACAGCGGTTGCCACAGTTGATCGTTCGAGACCAGTAGATCGGCAGGGCGCGGCAGGCGCTCGCCTTTCAAACGACGGCCTAAATAAGCTTGCGTGGTCATCAGCTGGCCACGGATGCGCTTCAGAATCATGCGGTACGGTTCCAGCGCTTCTGGATCGCCGCACAACTCGCGTACTTCATCGCTGCATTCGGACATCGACAGTTCAGAAATCAGCACGCCCACGTCGCGCAGGAACAGATCGGCGGCTTTCCAGCGGCTCAACTGCATCGCATGGCGTGTGATAGGTGCGGTGACGTTCGGGTTACCGTCGCGATCGCCGCCCATCCACGAGGTGAATTTAATCGGCACGAAATCGACGGGCAACTTAATACCAAAGGTCTCTTCAACCTGCTCGTTCAGCTCGCGCAGGAATGCCGGTACGCCTTGCCACAGGCTATTTTCGACCACGGCAAAGCCCCATTTGGCTTCATCAATCGGTGTTGGACGATACTTACGGATTTCATCGGTATGCCAGGCTTGTGCGACCAACTGACGCAGGCGACGCATGACTTGCGTGCGCTCGTAATCGGAGAGATCGCTGTGGTCGAGTTGCTGCAGGCAGCTATTCACTTCGCCCAGCATGTGGATCAGCGTACGTCGGGTGATCTCCGTTGGGTGAGCGGTCAGCACCAGCTCCAGCGACAGTTCTTCGATCGCCTGGCGAATCGAACTTTCGCTGATGTCGTTTTGCTGCTTCAGACGCTCAAAGGTCTTCTTCAGGATTTCCGGATTATTCGCGCCATCGCCGCTGCGGGAGATGGTCTGATACTGCTCTGCCACGTTGGTCAGGTTGAGGAACTGGCTAAACGCGCGTGCAACAGGTAGTAACTCGTCATTAGACAGGTTTTGCAGCGTGTTCAGCAGTTCCTTACGATCGGTGTCATTGCCTGCGCGGGAGGACTTAGAGAGTTTGCGGATGGTTTCCACCCGATCGAGGATGTTCTCTCCCAGTGCATCCTTTATCGTATCCCCGAGCAGTTTGCCGAGCATACTGACATTACTTCGCATTGCGGAATATTGTTCGTTCATTTGACCCTGACACCCTTATCGTCTTGAAAGTACCCTTACACCCAACGGGCATAACATCGTCTTTTATCTAGCCACGGTTCTTCCTGTTCGTCAATTGACTTAAATTGACGATAATTCGCTGCTAACTACCGGAAATTCATAGAATTAACTTGGGGGGAAGCGAGATAAGTTATTCTTATTATCAAATCCCGAACAATGACCGGGCAATTTACTGTTTTAACAGTGAATTGCCCCATCTATTGTTAATCAGTGACAAAAATGCTGAACAACCTGCGTGATAAGCGCATGAGTTGGCTTAATAAATGCGGTATCGATAAATTCATCTGGCTGGTGCGCCTGATTGATCGATCCTGGACCTAAAACCAGCGTTGGACACAATTGCTGGATAAAAGGCGCTTCGGTGCAATAGTTCACCACTTCAGTCGGCACACCCAGCAGTTTCTCTACCACTTTCACCAGCTCATGATCGGCCGGACATTCGTAGCCAGGAATCGGCGGGTGCAGTTCACCTACCGTTAAGCGCCCCGGCCAGCGTTCGCTCACTGGCGCCAATGCTTCATTCAGCAAGCCATCCAAATCGCTCAGAGTTAAGCCCGGCAGCGGACGAATATCCATGTGCAATTCGCAGCAGGCGCAGATACGGTTCGCGGCATCGCCACCGTGAATGTGACCAAAGTTCATGGTCGGGTAAGGAATCGCAAATCCATCGTGGTTATAGCGATTTTTCAGGGTATTGCGCAGTTGCATCAGCTGGGTAATGGATTCATGCATCAGCTCAATGGCGTTCACACCGCGTGAAGGATCGCTGGAGTGGCCTGACTGACCCTGAATACGAATCACGTTCGACAGATGACCTTTGTGCGCGCGCACTGGCTTTAGTGAGGTCGGCTCACCAATGATGGCGCAATCCGGACGCAACTGGGTGGATTCGGAAAAGTACTTCGCACCGGCCATGGTGGTCTCTTCATCGGCGGTGGCGAGGATGTACAGTGGCTTGCTCAGTTTGGTCACGTCAACGTCACGCAGCGCATCCAGAATAAAAGCAAAGAAGCCTTTCATATCCGCCGTACCTAAACCGTATAGCTTGTTGTCGTGCTCGGTCAGGGTGAAAGGATCGCGCGTCCAGCGGCCATCATCATACGGAACGGTATCGGTATGGCCTGCCAGCAGCAGGCCGCCAGCACCCAAACCGCTGCGTGCCAGCATATTGAATTTATGACGCGTACCCGGGACTGGCTGGACTTCAACACTGAAGCCTAAATCGCGGAACCAGCCCGCCAGCAAATTGATTAAAGTTTCATTGCTCTGATCCAGCGCGCTGTCAGTGGCGCTGATCGATGGTGTGGCAATCAGCTGGCGGTAGAGTTCGATAAAAGGTGGTAATTTTGTCTTCACTGTTGACGGTCCTTGGGTTAGGATGTATCAATATTCATGCATTAATAGTGAATAAAAATACAATAACGTCGTTTGCAAGTGAAGCGTAAAATCATCTGCAAACGGCATCGTGGGCAACGGGGCAAAGCCGCGACCCGGAATGAGTGACTGTAAAAAGGGTTACAGCCTGATGTTGAATACGCTGATCGTTGGTGCCAGTGGTTATGCTGGCGTAGAGCTTGCCACTTACCTGAATCGCCATCCGCATATGAACATAACCGCTTTGGCGGTTTCAGCGCAAAGCCCGGACGCCGGAAAATTACTCTCCGATCTGCATCCGCAGCTGAAAGGCATTGTCGATTTGCCGCTGCAGCCGCTGAGTGAGGCTTCCGAGTGGGCAGACAAAGTCGATGTGGTGTTCCTCGCGACCGCGCATGAAGTCAGCCACGATCTGGCACCCGAATTCCTCAAAGCAGGCTGTGTGGTGTTTGACCTTTCCGGTGCGTTCCGTGTCAACGACGATGCTTTCTATACTCAATATTATGGTTTCAGCCATCAACATCAGGATTGGCTGGATAAAGCCGTTTACGGCCTGGCCGAATGGCAGCATGACAAAATCAAAGATGCACAGTTGGTTGCTGTGCCGGGTTGCTACCCAACGGCTGCACAATTGTCATTGAAGCCGCTGGTCGAAGCCGGTTTGCTTAACGATGCACAATGGCCGGTGATCAATGCCACCAGTGGTGTGAGCGGCGCAGGGCGTAAAGCCAACGTCGGCACCAGCTTCTGTGAAGTGAGCCTGCAGCCGTATGGCTTGTTCAATCATCGTCATCATCCTGAAATCGTGGCGCATCTCGGTACGCCTGTGATTTTCACCCCGCATCTGGGTAGCTTCCCGCGCGGTATTCTTTCGACCACCACCTGTCGCCTGAAAGCGGGCGTGACGCAGCAAGACGTGGCGGATGCCTTCCACAAGGCTTACCACGACAAACCGCTGGTGCGTGTGTATGACAAAGGTGTCCCGGCACTGAAAGCCGTGGTCGGCTTGCCGTTCTGCGATATTGGCTTTGCCATGCAGGGCGAGCACCTGATTGTGGTGGCGGCCGAAGATAACCTGCTGAAAGGTGCCTCTTCGCAGGCGGTTCAATGCTTAAACATTCGTTTCGGCTACCCTGAAACATTGTCTCTGATTTAACGGACGGAAACTGCAATGAATCCATTGATTATTAAGCTGGGTGGCGTACTGCTGGATAGCGAAGAAGCGCTGGCCCGCTTGTTTGATGCGCTGCTGGCCTACCGCAATGAACATCAGCGTCCGCTGATCATTGTGCACGGCGGCGGCTGCCTGGTTGACGAGCTGATGAAGAAGCTCGCTCTGCCAGTGAAAAAGAAGAACGGTTTGCGCGTGACGCCAGCCGATCAGATTGACATTATTACTGGTGCCCTGGCGGGTACAGCGAACAAGACCTTGCTGGCCTGGGCGAAGAAATATGGCATTGGTGCCGTTGGCTTATGCCTCGGTGATGCGGGCCTGGTAAACGTGGCGCAGTTCGACGAGGAACTTGGCCATGTGGGCAACGCGACGCCAGGTAATCCAGCGCTGGTGAATACCTTACTGAGCGCGGGCTATATGCCGGTGATCAGCTCCATCGGTATTACTGACGGCGGCGATCTGATGAACGTCAACGCTGACCAGGCAGCGACCGCGCTGGCAGCGACCATTGGTGCTGATTTAGTCCTGCTTTCAGATGTCAGCGGTATTCTCGATGGCAAAGGTCAACGTATCGAAGAGATGACGGCCGATAAAGCACAGCAGCTGATCGATCAGGGCATTATTACTGATGGCATGATCGTTAAAGTGAACGCGGCACTCGATGCCGCACGTACTCTAGGTCGTCCGGTTGATATCGCCAGCTGGCGCCATGCTGAACAGTTGCCAACCCTTTTCAACGGCGTGTCGATTGGCACCCGGATTCTCGCATAATCAAGGATTTAAGATATGAGCTCGCAAAACATCAAAAAAATCGTTCTGGCCTACTCCGGCGGTCTTGATACTTCAGCCATCATTCCATGGTTGAAAGAGAACTACGGTGACTGTGAAGTGGTGGCATTCGTGGCCAACATTGGTCAGGACCCAGCCGATTTGGAAGGCGTAGAGAAGAAGGCGCTGCAGTCTGGTGCTTCTGAGTGCCACGTTGCTGACCTGCGTGAAGAATTCATCAGCGAATACGTGTATCCCGTGCTGCAAACCGGTGCTTTGTACGAAGGCACTTACCTGCTGGGCACCTCAATGGCACGTCCAATCATCGCCAAAGCGCAGGTTGAGCTGGCGCTGAAAGTCGGTGCAGACGCGCTGTGCCACGGTGCGACCGGTAAAGGCAACGATCAGGTGCGTTTTGAAACCACCTACACCGCACTGGCTCCACAGCTGAAAGTGGTTGCGCCATGGCGTGAGTGGGATCTGCGTTCACGTGAAGCACTGTTGGATTACCTGAAAGAGCGCAACATCCCGACTACCGCGTCGCTGGAAAAAATCTACAGCCGTGATGAGAACGCATGGCACATCTCTACCGAAGGCGGCGTGCTGGAAAGCCCAGCCAACGCACCGAACAAAGATTGCTGGGTGTGGACCGTTGATCCACTGGAAGCGCCAGATCAGCCAGAGAACGTCACCGTGACCGTTGAGAAAGGTCGTGTGGTGGCGGTAAACGGCGAGAAGCTGAGCCCGTTCCAGTGTCTGGAAAAACTGAACGTGCTGGGCGCGAAACACGGTGTGGGTCGTATCGACATCGTGGAAAACCGCCTGGTCGGCATCAAATCTCGTGGCTGCTACGAAACGCCTGGCGGCACCATCATGGTCAACGCGCTGCGTGCGGTTGAGCAGCTGGTACTGGATCGTGATAGCTTCAAATGGCGTGAGCAGCTGGGCCATGAAATGTCTTACGTGGTTTACGACGGTCGCTGGTTTGCGCCGCTGCGTAAATCCATCCAGGCCGCTGCCGAATCACTGGCAGAAGAAGTGAACGGCGAAGTGGTACTGCAGCTGTACAAAGGTCACGCTACTGCGATTCAGAAAACCTCGGCGAACAGCCTGTACTCGGAAGAGTTCGCGACCTTCGGCGAAGACGAAGTTTACGACCACAGCCACGCGGGCGGCTTCATCCGTCTGTTCTCTCTCTCTTCACGCATTCGTGCACTGAACGAGCAGAAGAAGTAATACCGCGGCAGATAACACATTTTGCAAGGGCGGCTTCGGGCCGCCCTTTCTATAACAGCATTCAGGAGTAAAGCAGATGGCACTTTGGGGCGGACGTTTTTCGCAGGCAGCAGACCAACGGTTTAAACAGTTCAACGATTCACTGCGTTTTGACTATCGTCTGGCGGAGCAGGACATCACCGGTTCGGTAGCGTGGTCTAAAGCGCTGGTTACCGTGAATGTGCTGAGCAGCGATGAGCAGCAGCAGCTGGAAGGCGCACTGAATGAACTGCTGGCAGAAGTACGCGCCAATCCAGAGCAGATTCTGCAAAGCGATGCCGAAGATATCCATAGCTGGGTAGAAGGCAAGCTGATCGACAAAGTCGGCGCACTGGGCAAAAAACTGCACACTGGCCGTAGCCGTAACGACCAGGTGGCCACCGATCTGAAACTGTGGTGCAAAGAGCAGGTCGCAGTGCTGCTGGACGCCACGCGTGAACTGCAATCAGCCCTCGTTGCCACCGCTGAAGCTAATCAGGACGCGGTGATGCCAGGCTATACGCACCTGCAGCGTGCGCAGCCGGTGACCTTTGCGCACTGGTGCCTTGCCTATGTAGAAATGCTGGCGCGTGATGAAAGCCGTCTGCAGGATACGCTGAAGCGCCTAGACGTGAGCCCGCTGGGCTGTGGCGCACTGGCCGGCACCGCATATGAAATCGATCGCCAGCAGCTGGCGGGCTGGTTAGGCTTTGCCTCTGCTACCCGTAACAGCCTTGATACCGTGTCTGATCGTGACCACGTGCTGGAGCTGCTGTCGGATGCCTCAATCGGCATGATTCACCTTTCACGTTTCGCAGAGGACCTGATTTTCTTCAACACTGGCGAAGCGGGCTTCCTTGAGCTGTCTGACAAAGTGACATCAGGTTCTTCATTGATGCCACAGAAGAAAAACCCGGATGCATTAGAACTGATTCGCGGCAAATGTGGCCGTGTTCAGGGCGCACTGACCGGCATGATGATGACGCTGAAAGGCTTGCCGCTGGCGTACAACAAAGACATGCAGGAAGACAAAGAAGGCCTGTTCGATGCGCTCGATACCTGGGTTGATTGTCTGCATATGTCGGTACTGGTGCTGGATGGCATTCAGGTGAAACGTCCACGTTGTCAGGAAGCGGCCGAGCAGGGTTACGCCAACTCCACCGAACTGGCGGATTATCTGGTGGCCAAAGGTGTACCGTTCCGTGAAGCGCACCACATTGTTGGTGAAACCGTGGTTGAAGCGATCAAGCAGGGCGTGGCGCTGGAAGCATTAAGCCTGGCGCAATTGAAGCAGTTCAGTGCGGTGATTGAGGATGACGTTTATCCGATCCTGTCGCTGCAATCCTGCCTCGACAAGCGTAATGCACAGGGCGGGGTGTCGCCTCAGCAAGTCGCATTTGCCATCGCTGAAGCGAAAAAGCGTTTAGGCTAAAAAAAGAGCGGGCTCCTTTTCGGTAGCCCGCCAACCTCTAGCTTCAGAAATACATATTGTTATAGGCACATCATCAAGGGCTGGCACTCCCGGCCAACACTTTGATTTTTACCGCTGATTGCAGGTGATGCTCGACGTCATCTCAGCGTCTTTTTCAACATTGCTTGCTATGGCCGGTATTATTCCTGTTCATCGCTTGATAGGGCTAATCGTTCATTGCTATTCTATCTATCGCCACGGGCTATCGTGGTTTGGAGGAAATCAATGAACATTCGTGATCTGGAGTATCTGGTTTCGCTTGCGGAGCATCGCCATTTCCGGCGTGCAGCTGATGCGTGTCATGTCAGCCAACCTACCTTGAGCGGTCAGATTCGTAAGCTGGAAGATGAGCTCGGTGTGATGCTGCTGGAGCGTACCAGCCGTAAGGTGTTATTTACCCAGGCTGGACTGTTGCTGGTGGATCAGGCGCGAACTGTGCTGCGCGAAGTCAAAGTGCTGAAGGAGATGGCGAGCCAACAGGGTGAAGCGATGTCCGGACCGCTGCATATTGGTCTGATTCCAACCACTGGCCCGTATTTGCTGCCGCAGATCATTCCCATGCTGCATCAAACCTTCCCTAAACTCGAAATGTACCTGCACGAAGCGCAAACGCAGCAACTGCTGGCACAACTCGACAGTGGCAAACTGGATTGCGCGATTCTGGCGCTGGTGAAAGAGAGCGAAGCCTTTATTGAGGTGCCGCTGTTTGATGAGCCGATGAAGCTGGCGATCTACAAGGATCATCCGTGGCACGATCGCGATCGTGTGCCGATGTCTGATCTGGCGGGTGAAAAGCTGCTGATGCTGGAAGATGGCCACTGCTTGCGCGATCAAGCCATGGGCTTCTGCTTTGAAGCCGGTGCGGATGAAGATACCCATTTCCGCGCAACCAGCCTGGAAACGCTACGCAACATGGTCGCGGCAGGAAGCGGCATTACTTTGCTGCCTTCGCTGGCGGTGCCGAATGAGCGAGTGCGTGATGGCGTGTGCTATCTGCCTTGCTATAAGCCGGTTCCGCAGCGCACGATTGCTTTGGTTTATCGCCCAGGATCACCTCTGCGCAGCCGCTATGAGCAGCTGGCAGAAGCAATCAAAACCCACATGCAGGGTTATCTGGACACGTCGTTAAAACAGGCGGTTTAAGCCGTTTAGCGCCGCGACACGATAGGCCTCGGCCATGGTCGGATAGTTGAAGGTGGTATTCACGAAGTACTCGATCGTGTTGCCGCCGTTCTTCTGCTCCATAATGGCTTGCCCGATGTGAATAATTTCTGCCGCACGTTCGCCAAAGCAGTGAATACCTAAAATCTCTTTGGTTTCACGATGGAACAGAATCTTCAGGCTACCCACGTGCATCCCCACAATCTGCGCACGCGCCAGATGTTTGAACTGCGCACGACCCACTTCGTAAGGCACTTTCATCGCAGTCAGCTGCTGTTCGGTTTTACCCACTGAGCTGATCTCCGGAATGGTATAAATCCCGGTGGGAATATCTTCGATCAAATGAGCTGTGGCTTCACCTTTAATGATCGCCTGTGCCGCAATACGGCCCTGATCGTAGGCGGCTGAAGCCAGACTCGGATAACCAATCACGTCGCCCACTGCATAGATGTGCGGCTGCGCAGTCTGATACATGCTGTTCACTTTCAACAGGCCACGACCATCGGCTTCCAGCCCGACATTTTCCAGCGCCAGTGAATCGGTGTTACCGGTACGGCCGTTGGCATACAGCAGGCAATCCGCTTTCACTTTCTTGCCCGACTTCAGGTGCATGATCACGCCATCACTCACACCTTCAATCTTCTCGAACTCTTCGTTGTGACGAATCACCACGCCGCTGTTCCAGAAGTGATAGGAGAGCGAATCTGACATTTCCTGATCGAGGAATGCCAGCAAACGATCACGGGTGTTAATCAAATCCACCTTGACGTTCAGGCCACGGAAAATAGATGCGTATTCGCAACCAATCACACCGGCACCGTAGATGATCACATGGCCAGGTTCATGATGCAGATTGAGGATGGAGTCGGAGTCGTAAATGCGTGGGTGCGTAAAGTCGACGTCTGCAGGATGGTAAGGACGTGAACCGCACGCAATCACGAATTTTTCTGCGGTTAAGCGTTCGCGGGTGCCATCGGGCTGTTCAACTTCGATGGTGTTGGCATCAACAAAATGGGCATCGCCCTGATAAAGCTCACAACGGTTGCGCTCATAAAATCCCTGACGCATTGCCGTTTGCTGACTGATAACGTTTTCGGTGTGATTCAGAATGTCAGCAAATGAGGAGCGCAGGAGTCGGGTGTGATCGCTATAAAGAGGGTTTTGATTGAACTCGATAATACGGCTGACAGCGTGACGTAAAGCTTTGGAGGGGATGGTCCCCCAGTGAGTACAACCGCCGCCGATATTATGGTAGCGTTCGATCACTGCAATGCGCGCTCCCTGCTTCACCAGGCCCATTGCCGCACCTTCGCCGCCTGGACCTGAGCCAATCACAATGGCATCGTAATCGTAAGACTTTTGCATACCAGTACGTCCTATTTTTCTATCACATTTTTACAACGAGATTCTAACATCTCACCGCGCACTTCTGAATTCTAACAGCGAAAAATCCCCAGTTTTGACAAAGCGTGAGGTACACAGGCGGTCACAAACTTTGCGCCACTGTACGCTGAAAAGTTTGTTATAGTGCCTTCCAGATCACTTAAAAGGCCGGGAAAATGGGCGTCAGGGCGCAACAGAAAGAACGTACAAGACGTACGCTGATTGAAGCAGCCTTCAGTCAGTTAAGTGCAGAAAGGAGTTTTGCCAGCCTGAGTTTGCGTGAAGTTGCGCGTGAAGCCGGGATTGCACCTACCTCGTTTTATCGTCACTTTAAAGATGTGGATGAACTGGGTTTGACCATGGTCGACGAAAGTGGCCTGATGTTACGCCAGTTGATGCGCCAGGCACGTCAGCGCATTGCCAAGGGCGGCAGCATCATTAAGACCTCCGTTTCCACATTTATGGAATTTATCGGGAACAATCCCAACGCTTTTCGTCTCTTACTACGCGAGCGCTCCGGAACATCGGCCGCGTTCCGTGCCGCAGTTGCGCGAGAAATTCAGCACTTTATTGCTGAGCTCGCGGATTACCTTGAGCTGGAAAATCGGATGCCGCGCAGCTTTACCGAAGCGCAAGCCGAAGCCATGGTGACCATCGTGTTCAGTGCCGGTGCGGAAGCGCTGGATGTGGATATCGAACAGCGTCGCAAGCTGGAAGATCGCCTGGTGCTGCAATTGCGCATGATCGCCAAAGGCGCTTATTACTGGTATCGCCGGGAGCAGGAACGTCTGGCGGTGACCCTGGAAAAACCCGAAGAGTAATGTGATAAGGATAATGAAATGATTGAGCAAAACCCACGCGATAAAGGAACCCTGTTACTGGCTTTTATCACCGGTTTAGCGATCAACGGCTCCTTTTCGGTGCTGTTCAGTACGTTTGTGCCTTTTTCGATATTCCCGCTGATCGCCCTTGGCCTCGCAGCCTGGTGTCTGCATCAGCGTTATCTTAACCGCAATATGCCCGATGGCATGCCTTCACTGGCCGCGGCGTTTTTCCTGTTGGGTATTCTGGTTTATAGCGCGCTGGTGCGTGCTGAATATCCGGATATCGGTTCCAACTTCATCCCGACCATTTTGATGGTGGCGCTGGTGTTCTGGATTGCCACGCGCTTCCGCCGCGCCAGGAACAAAAGCTAAATACAACAACGGGAACCGCAGGGTTCCCGTTTTGTTTTAGGCTTTACGCGTGAGCCAGACACCGCATTCCATATGATGGGTGTACGGGAACTGGTCGAACAGCGCCAGCCGCGACACGTCATGCGTTTCACTCAGCGTGGCAAGATTGTCGCACAGGGTTTGCGGGTTGCAGGAGATATACAGGATGCGCGGATACGCCTGCACCATCTTCACCGTTTCCTCATCTAATCCACTACGTGGCGGATCGACAAAGATGGTCTCGCACTGATAGCTCTTCAGGTCGATGTCTTCCAAACGATTAAAGCTGCGCACGCCATTCATCGCCTGGGTAAACTCTTCCGCCGCCATGCGGATAATCTGCACGTTATCGATATGGTTGGCGGCAATATTGTACTGCGCCGACGCCACCGAAGGTTTCGCGATCTCGGTTGCCAGTACGCGATGGAAGTTTCGCGCCAGCGCCAATGAGAAGTTGCCGTTGCCGCAGTACAGCTCCAGCAAATCACCACGTGAGCCCTGAGTGACATCCAGCGCCCATTCCAGCATCTGAATATTCATCGCCGCATTAGGCTGGGTGAAGCTGTTCTCCACCTGACGATAAATCATCTCTTTGCCCGCTACGGGCAGGCATTCATCGACGTAATCGCGATCAAGGCAGATTTTGGTTTTGGTCGCGCGACCAATCAGCTGTACATCAATGCCTTCAGCACGCAGTGCGTCGCGCAGCGCGGTGGCGGCTTCCGTCCAGTCCGCTTCCAGCTTGCGGTGATACAACAGCGAAATCACAATCTGATTGCTCATCGTCGACAGGTAATCGATTTGGAACAGCTTGAAACGCAGCGCTTTGTTATCACGGATCGCATCGATCAATTTTGGCATCAACTGGTTGATCAACGTGCTGGCAGCAGGGAATTGATCCACACGGATGCGCTGCTTGGTCTCTTGATCAAAGATGATGTGGTACAGATCGTCGCCATCATGCCAGATGCGGAATTCGGCGCGCATACGATAGTGGCTGACCGGTGAGCGGAACACCTCCACGTCAGGCGCGGCAAAGGGCACCATCATCGCCTGTAAACGGCTGACTTTTTCCGCCAGTTGCGCGTCGTATTGTTCAATCGGGAGCTGTTCGGGTGTCATCTTTAATCCTGGTAATAAGCTAGCTTGCCGGGCGATTGTAGGCATTCACCTGCTGATGTCCAGTTCTGTGAGAAGATGATGGCTGGCAGTCTGGATTCCCGACCTTCTTAACCGTAGACTGCGACTGCCGGCCTCCTTGAGTTAAAAGGGAATCCAGTGTGAATCTGGAGCTGACGCGCAGCGGTAAAAGAATGTCATGGTGATCGATCGATAAACACTGTCCTGTGGGATGGGAAGTTTTTCACCATTTATGATTCTCAGCCCGAAGACCTGCCGGTGTGTCGTCGCAATCACTGCAACCATCGCGTGCTATCGGTTGCAGGCCTGCGGCATCCTGCTTCGTCTTTTGGATGCTTACAACAATGAATAAAAGCAACACTACGCTGTGTGCCTTCAGTGCAACGGCGCTTTCACTCTGGGCTGCATATGGCTACGCTCAGGATGATGATACCCAAATCGTTACCGCCAACCGCTTCGCTCAACCGGTTTCATCGGTGCTGGCACCGACAACGGTAGTCACCCGTGAAGAGATCGATCGCTGGCAGGCGAAAAGCCTGACGGATGTGATGCGCCGTTTACCGGGCGTGGATATCGCGCAGAATGGTGGCCTTGGTCAATCCAGCTCGATGTTTATCCGTGGTACTAACTCCAGCCATGTGCTGATATTAATTGACGGCGTTCGCCTCAATCAGGCGGGTATTTCTGGTTCGTCTGATTTAAGCCAGATTCCGTTGTCACTGGTGCAGCGCATCGAATATATCCGTGGCGCGCGTTCAGCGGTTTATGGTTCGGATGCGATTGGTGGGGTGGTGAACATTATTACCGGCCGCGATAAAGCAGGTACCACGTTGACGGCGGGTGTCGGTTCCAATGGCTACCAAAGTTATGATGGTTCCACGCAGCAAATGCTGGGCGATGCCACCAAACTCACCATGGCGGGTAATTATACCTACACCAAGGGTTACGACGTGGTGGCCAACTTGCCTGACGTTTACGGCGATCCCGCGCAGAAAGACCGTGACGGCTTTATGAGCAAAACCTTGTATGGATCGTTGGAGCATCAATTTAACGATGAATTCAGCGGCTTCGTGCGTGGCTATGGTTTCGACAACCGAACGGCTTACGATGGTTACCCTACTTATGTAGAGCCGAACACCTTTGTCGATACTCGCCAGCTTTACAGCCAAACCTGGGATACCGGTCTGCGCTTCAATCAGGGTATCTACTCATCCCAGTTAATCGCCAGCTACAGCCACACCAAAGATTACAACTACAGCCCGCAACTCGGTAGGTATGATGCGACTGCCTCATTAAATGATGTGCAGCAGTACAACCTGCAGTGGGGCAATACTGTTCAGGTCGGGCACGGTGCCATTAGTGGTGGCGTGGACTGGCAGAAACAGACCTCGGAACCGGGTACTAACTCCACCATTGAAGGACAGGAGCAGCGTAATACCGGTATTTATGCCACTGCGCAGCAGCAATTCGGTAGCGTAACGCTGGAAGGGGCAGTACGTGGCGACGACAATGATGCGTTTGGCTGGCATAACACCTGGCAGAGCAGTGCCGCGTGGGAGTTTGTTGACGGCTACCGTGTTTTCGCTTCTTACGGTACGGCATTCAAATCGCCGAATTTAGGACAGCTTTACAGCCAGACGTATGGTAACCCGGATCTGAAGCCTGAAAAGAGCAAGCAGTGGGAAGGGGGCTTTGAGGGGCTGACGGGCCCGGTAAACTGGCGTGTATCCGGCTACCGCAATGATATCGACAATCTGATTGATAGCGACCCAAGCACGTATGTTTATTACAACATCGATAAAGCACGCATCAAAGGGGTGGAAGCAACAGCATCCTTCGATACTGGCCCGCTCAGCCATCGAATCTCATACGATTATGTTGATGCGCGTGATGCAGAAACTAATCAGCAGCTAGTACGCCGTGCTAAGCAGCAGGTGAAATACCAACTCGACTGGACAATCTACGATTTTGACTGGTCTGTGACCTATCACTATCTTGGCGATCGTTACGATAACGATTACAACCACTCTTACACGCCGCAGCGCGTGAAATTGGGCGGTGTGAGCTTGTGGGATCTCGCAGTCTCGTATCCGGTCACATCACAACTCACCGTTCGTGGTAGAATTGCCAACCTGTTCGATAAAGACTACGAGACAGTGTATGGCTATCCAACTCCAGGAACGGAGTATTACCTCAGCGCCAGCTACAGCTTCTGATCTGCGTCCCACCGTGCTGGTGTTTGACTCCGGCGTCGGTGGGCTCTCCGTCTATGATGAGGTCCGGCAGTTATTGCCGGATCTTCACTATTTATATGCCTTCGATAATGAAGGTTTCCCTTACGGTGAAAAAACCGAAGACTTTATTGTCGAGCGTGTGGTTGCTGTGGTTGAGGCGATTACAAAACGCTTCCCGCTGGCATTAGTCATCATTGCCTGTAACTCGGCTAGCACCGTTTCTTTACCTGCACTGCGTGAGCGATTCGAGTTTCCTGTTGTCGGTGTTGTGCCGGCGATTAAACCTGCTGCGCGTCTCACGCGTAATGGTGTCGTGGGATTACTGGCAACGCGCGGCACGGTAAAACGTCCTTATACTCATGAGCTGGTGGCGCAGTTTGCGCGCGAGTGCAAAATCGAAATGTTGGGTTCTGCTGAACTGGTAGAGCTGGCGGAAGCGAAACTGCATGGTGAAGGGGTGGAACTCTCTGATGTGCGCCATGCTGTGCAACCCTGGCTTCGCATGAAAGAGCCACCTGACACTGTCGTCCTGGGATGTACGCACTTTCCTCTATTGCGTGACGAGCTGCAAATGGTACTGCCTGAAGGCACGCGGTTAGTGGATTCCGGTGCAGCCATTGCACGCCGCACAGTATGGTTATTAGAACATGAAGCGCCGCACGCCGTTTCTTCTGGTCAAAATATGGCGTTCTGCACGCTCATGGATGAGGAGGCGGTGCAATTATCACCGGTTTTACGGCGTTATGGCTTTCCATTGCTGGAAAAACTGGCGATTTAGTGGGGTTTCGACGAAAAAAACAGCACTCAGAATTTAATTTGCATTTAGCGCTTGTCAGCCAAAAAGAAATCCCTATACTGCGCCTCCACTGACACGGAACAACGGCTTACGAAGCGAAGTGTTCAGGAGGTGGTCTTCAAGGCAACCTTCAGAAAAGCAAAAATAAATGCTTGACTGAGAATGCGGAAAGCGTAATATACGCATCCCGCGCCGCTTGAGAAGTCGCGGCACTGCTCTTTAACAATTTATCAGACAATCTGTGTGGGCACTCGCAGGATTGATATCAGCGTCTCCGGACGTAAAAAATATCAAGTCTCACGAGTGAACACATAATGAAATTCATTATGACGTTTTACAGA
>NZ_VWXC01000017.1:0-121997 GCF_011752685.1 Candidatus Pantoea communis | reverse complement strand
GAGTATAACGACGGCGCTTTTGCTCGCCAGTGATCACTTCGATTCTTTGCACAGGACACTCCTTAAACATAGCTCTATGCGTATGTCTTACTGGTGAAGTGTCCGGTTTAAACGGGGGCTATTACAGAACGCACCATGACTAGTAAGCAGCGCATAAAGTACTAAGGGTACCTGACCAACTCTCCGTTGATTCACTCATAACGCTGTTAGCAAGGTCCGCAGTTCGCTCATAGCGGACCCCGCGCAGCTGCAGGTCTGCTCCATGCCTGAAGTGGACCTTAATGAAACTGCAGACGAAAGGTAAATAATGGATGTTTCTGTTGAGATTCGCGTCTCGTTTACAGCGCCATTATTCTCAATTTGAACGGCGTTATCAGATAACCCGATATTCTTTATCAGCGCATCATTTAACGAGCCTGGGTACGTCAGCGCACTCGCTCGCTTACCGTCATGGTAAACTTAAGCGGGCCGCCCTCATGACAGCTATAACTATGTGGCAGGTCTGTCCGGGCGATCACTGAAGAACCTTCACTTACAATCAGACGCTCCTCCCCTAAAGTCAGCAGAAGAGAGCCCTGCACTACATGTAAAAGTTCGCACGTGCCATCTGAGTGTCCCGGGGAATCGAAAATCTCTCCGGGATGCATTTTCCACTCCCACAACTCGATCATATCCGGTCCGCTTGTGCCCGCCAGCAAGCGCGCGGTACCGCCATTTTCTCCACTCCACAGGCAAGGTATATCACCTGCTGCAATCAGATGCGCGTTGGGTTTGCTGGCAACGTTGACAATGTCTGCTACCGAGACGCCCATCGCTGCGGCAAGCTTGCAGAGGATTGCGATGCTGGGGTTTGCCCTGCATGCTTCAATTTCAACCAGCATACCTTTGCTCACACCCGCCAGACGTGAGAGTTCATCAAGCGACATTTTTTTCTGGCTGCGATACTGCTTCAGGGAAGCGGAAAGCGCCTCATTAATTTTGGAAGCATCAGTGCCGGTCGTTATATTGACTTTTTTGTTCATCAGTCATTATCATAATCTAAAACGGTCATTTCAGGATTATCAAATGCTAATAGCTCATCCGTCAATCAGTTCCGACGTTGCCCGTCTGGCTCCCGGCTTCCGCGCTCTCAGTATCAGCGTATCTGCTGCACCACTGGTTAACGCCAGCTTTGGCGAAGAAGCGCTTCGTAAAGCCTGTGAAGAGGTACTCAACGGGCAACCTGGGTGGGCTGAAACGCATCTTAATGCATGGTCTGAAACCTTTCGCGCCTTCGGCGCGAAGCCCAGGCGCACGCCCTGTTCAGCAGAAGCCCTTCGCAAACGCGTGGTACGAGACGGGTTTATGACACCGCTTGACCCTGTAGTTGACCTGTATAACGCAGTGAGTCTGCGGTATGCCGTTCCCGTGGGTGGTGAAAATCTGGAAGCCTATCGTGGCGCTCCCCGTCTCATTATTTCAGACGGCAGTGAACCATTTGACACCCTCAAAGACGGTATTCCCTGCGTTGAACAGCCCGATGCGGGAGAGGTAGTCTGGTGTGACGAATCAGGCGTTACCTGCCGACGCTGGAACTGGCGGCAGGGCATAAGAACACGACTGAGTTCTTCAGATAAACACATGTGGTTCATTCTGGAAAGTCTGCCACAGATGCCAATTGAAGCTCTGCATGAGGCTGGTAAAATGCTGACAGACGGGCTGGAAGTCATGATGCCGGGAGTTCAGTATGAAGTTTCATTCATTGAAACGCTCTAAGCGAATAGTAAACCGGCAGATCAACTGCCGGAACTCCCCCCTCAATTGTCTGCTGTTCGCGTACAACTGTCCTAGAGTTTCCCGAAGACTACTGTGTGCCAAAAGTGGACATCGTTTTACCCTCAAAGGCTAATCTCACCACTTATGCGAATGCTAACAACGTTCTTCCAGCGCTTCTCTGATCCAATCACTGAACACACGCATGACGGCTTCTGTTCTGGCGGGGAGATGACGGTTGCGAGGCCAGAGCAAAGTGACTTCAGGCGCCCTGGTTTCCAGGGCGGGAAGAATACGAACCAGCTTATTGGTATCTAGCGCAGGCGCCACGATGAAATTAAGGCTCTGCACGATCCCCATTCCGGCAACAGCGAGCTGCACCCGCGCTTCGGCATCGCCCACAGATGCCACCGTATCCGGCCAGAAAGTCCTGACTGCACCGTTACATTCAAATTCCCACCCCAGCTTCTCACCTGGCACCGGCAGCCTAAAATCGATCAGTCGATGGGTATGCAACGCTTCAGGCGTTTCAGGTACGCCGAATTTCTGCAGGTATTCATGAGACGCCACATTTATGCGCAAAGGAAAGCCCAGCGAACGCTTGTGAAGATCCTGATCTTCCAGCCCACCAATGCGTATTGCGAAATCAATCTCTTCACGAACGAAATCACTGCGCTGATCGGTCAGGATGATTTCCGGGTGGATGTCAGGATACTGAAGCATCAGTTCAGGCAGGCGCGGAAAAATAATGGCGCGGGCAACTGAAACGTTAACGCTCACCCGGACCTTTCCGCTCAAGCGCTGCTGAGAGCCTTTCAGATCGGCTTCTACTTCATCCAACTCCACCAGCAACCGTTTACACGTAGCGTAATAGCGCTGACCCGCTTCTGTTGCGGCCACCGCGCGCGTAGTGCGGCCGAGGAGTTTCACGCCCAGATGTTCTTCCAGACGTGCAATACGCGCTGTCGCGTTTGAGGGAGATATACCTGAGAGACTGGCTGCACGGCTGAAAGAGTGGGTTTCAATGATGCGAATAAACAATCGCATCGAGGTGAGCTGGTCAAACCGCATTGATTATTCTCTTTTTCAGAAGAATGAATTCGTATTCTACATTCTATACGCATGGTTTGGATCGCTCTACATTAAGTTCCTCAACCAAGAGTTCAGGAGAATCACATGCAATACGTTCGTTTTGGTCGTTCAGGATTAAGGGTTTCACGCTACACGCTGGGAGCCATGACATTCGGCAGCGGTGAGGGGATCTGGTCTTCTATCGCTGGGCTGCCTGTTGATGATGCAAAACGCATCATCAGCGTGGCGCTGGACAAGGGAATCAATCTGGTGGATACAGCAGACGTCTATTCTCAGGGCCAGTCAGAGGTAGTGCTCGGGCAGGCATTAAAATCAATGCGCATAGACGATAGCAAAATGATGACCGCGACCAAGGTGCGACTGCGAACTGGCAATGGTCCGAATGACGTTGGTTTAGGGCGTTCACATATCATTAATACCGTAGAAAAAAGCCTGCAGCGGCTTCAACGCGATCACATCGACCTGCTGCAACTGCACGATCGCGACAACCTGACCCCTCTGGATGAAACGCTACGAACGCTTGACGATTTAGTCACTCAGGGCAAGGTGCGGCATATTGGCGCCTGTAACTTCAGCGCAGCGGAAATGACGCAAGCCGATGCTTATTCACAGCAGTACGGAAAAGCGCGATTCACCAGTAATCAGGTACACTATTCGCTGGCGTGCCGCGATATTGAATTCGATGTAGCGAAAGCCGCACAGGCGGCCGATCATGCACTGATGATCTGGAGTCCATTGAGTGGAGGCTATCTTAGTGGAAAATATGCCTCGAACACGCAGGAGCAGGGGCGTCGCTCTAAGCTGAACTTCCCACCGGTTGAACCAGCGCGCGTTGATCCGGTAGTCGACGCGTTAATTGCCATCGCCAGAGAGATGGCCTGTTCGCCAGCCACAGTCGCGCATGCATGGTTGCTGGGACGTCCCGAGGTCACCACCGTGATTGTCGGGGCGAAGAATGAACAGCAGTTACTGCAGAATCTGGAAGCCGAGAATTTGATGCTATCGTCAGAGCAGGTAACGAAACTGGATGCGCTCTCTCAGCCTTCAATCCCCTATCCTTACTGGATGCAGCATTTTCATGATAAAGACCGTATGTGATGCTTGACCAGGCTGGGGACGGATGCTTATTGAGGCTTGATACTGCTTTCTTAGTGTTCGTCGGCCAGCTGACCTGCTCCCCTGATTGATTTAATGCGATGTCAGTAATGTCCGCAGACGCTCTTAGAAAATCTTCAGCGTCACCTGCTGGTCTGCTCCCTGCCAACAGCAGGCGTTTAGATAATTAAGCAAGAACATGATCAATTGACGTATGTTCTTAGCGTGTTAAAGCTACTAATACGGCGGCAAGGAGTCCTATGCAATGAATGGGCGGAAAATCAAACACCCCATCAAAATAGACCTTGCCATCTCGCCCCCACATCTCTTTCACATCAGACATGCATCCTGCGCAATATCTGCACCCTACACTCTAATGCACCGAAACAACGGCCGATTCCGACCGTTCCTCCCGAAATCTCATTCAGTTTGCCACTGCATCTGGCTAGCATCGCCATTCAAAAACGACTCAACCGCGTCGGAAAACCGCTCAGGCTGATCAAGCATGACAAAGTGAAAACTGTTATCGATCCGTGTGAAGTGGATATTGGGTGCAGAAGCATAGGCTCGACGGTACATTGCATCCATGCTGGCTGCTGGTAAGCCGAATAGCGTGTCATACGCGTATACGACCTCTATCGGCGCTCTGATGCGGCCAAGTTCGGGACGCAAATCGGTGATCATCACTTCATACACGGCATCGGCAATGGTTTTACGGTCGGAATGGATTCCTGCCGCCACCAGTGCTGGCCTCACCGCCTCGGTCTTCGCTAAACGGGCGATGGATGCTTTCTGAAACTCCGTGAATTGCTCCGGCGACTGCCCCAAAATTAAATTTCGCGTCGCAGTGGCCTGCGGGGCGACCGTTTCGCTGGTCGCCGCTGGATTGAACATCAATGAATAGAACGGCAACGCATCAACGACCATCACGCGCCCCACCAGGTCAGGATGACGAGCAGCCAGCATCAATGCCATTTCTCCCCCAAGGGAATGGCCAATGATCGTCGGGGCTTTGATGTGCTGGGCGTGAATATATGCAGCGATGGCGTCAACTGCCGGAGCCATGATTTTCCCGTCCGGGTTGGCAATGGCAGCCGTATTCGCGAAGCCTGCAAGCTCGATAAGATGAATGCGATGGTTCTTGCGTAATTTTGCAGATAAATCGGCCCAAACGTCGCGTGAAGACGCCAGCCCTGGAATCAATATGACATCTGTTCCCGTTCCTTGCGTCTCAACGGAGATTCGCTGTGAGTTCGGATGTGCTGGAGGTACAGGCAATGGCTGAGCGGCAGACGCCGATACTAAGCTCGACGCCATTAAAAGCGTTCCACCGATGACGGCACGGATAGTTGCGGCATTCATTAAACCTCCCTGTTTATGTTAAGCGGCGTTAGCAAATTGATAAATCAGTGATCAGACTAACGCTAACCCATCGTGCTGCCAACAATATCAGCGTTCGGCCCCCGTCATCCCATCACCAACCCACCATCAACATACAGCGTTTGCCCGGTGACAAACTCGCTCCATTCTGAGGCTAAAAACATCACCGGACCGGCGACATCCACTGGCTCGGCAATTCGGCGCAGCGGCGTTTGTGCGGTGATAAAATCGCGCACGTCTTCTCGCGTCGCACTGCTGGCATCCGTGGGATAGACCAGACCCGGCGCAACACAGTTCACGCGAATCCCCAGCGGCCCCAGTTCAGCGGCGAGTGAACGGCTAAAGCCTATTAATGCGGATTTCGCCGTGACGTAATCGTGGTAAGGAACAGACGGACGCGCCACCAGATCGCTGGAAAGATTGATAATGCTGCCGCGTGTGCGTGAGCGCATCAACGGCAACGCAGCCTGGCAGACGTTATAGGCCGCGCCGACGGCACCGTCAAACTGGCTTTGGTAGCCCTGCCATGAGGTTTCCCAAAAGCGCTGTCGATTATCGGTATCGAAAACATAGGGTGCGAAAGCATTGTTCACCACCGCATCCAGACGACCCGTGGTGTTAGCGATCTGCTCCATCATCGCCGCCACCTGCTCTGCTGAGGTGACGTCAGCGCGAATGGCGATGGCCGAACCGCCCAGTGCTTCACAGCTTTTTACCACTTCCATCGCTGCGGCTTCACTGCGCAGGTAGTTCACCACCACCAGCGCGCCCTCAGCGGCGAACGCCTGCGCGATAGCTGCACCAATACCCCGGCTCGCACCCGTCACCAGAATCGTTTGATCAGCAAATTTCATCTCTTACCTCCTGTAAAAACGTGGATTCAATCCGCATAGGGCGCGAAGCGCTCAGCGGCAGTTTCAGCAGATGCCTCTATTTCCGTAAAAGTGACCAGATCCAGCAGGCTGAAGCGGCCATCGTGATGCCATCCGGCGGCAGGCGATGTCATGCTGCCAAAGGCAGTAATACGGGTGATACCGGCTTGCCCTAGCCGCGCGGCGAGACCAAACAGCTCTCGCGGAGTGGCCGCCACCGCCGCCGTTTGCAGGTAAATTTTCTGCTGCGAAATCAATGCAATCGCATCCTCAATCTCATCAACGGCCACCACTTTAAGCGTGCGTCCGAGTGCCGACGGCATCAGAGCTTCGGGGCCATCTACTACCACCACTGACCAGCTGTCCGTTGGCTCGCCGAACAGGATGCGATTGTCCTGTAACGCGCGAATCTCTTCACGGCTGCGCCAGGCCGCCACGCTGTTCGCTTCAGCCGAAGACAGCACTCGACGCGGATATTTGCGCGCCAGCGCTCGCAGTTCATGGGCGATATACTCCGCGAATTCCTGCGGTGTGATGCGTCCACCGCGTTCAACAAATAGCATTTGCGGTGAGTAACAGCCCGCCTGGTCATAGCGTATGACGTCATAGGCCACGCGCTGCGCCAGATCGACGCCCTGCCTTGTATCCAGCGCCGAACGCGCCACCAGCCCCACGCTGATTTTATGGCCGTGCGGCAGAAAACGCGTGGTGACCGGCAGTTGGTGTTTGATTGCAGCCAGCGCGGCATTACCACCGTAAGCCATCACCACGTCAGGCTGGGTTAACCAGTGTTTTTCTGCTTCGGCTTCGCCGCCTTTCCACCACACTACCGCCAGGCATTCGCCAAGTTGGGGATCGATCTCAGCCAGCAGTTGCGCGAACCAGCCCGCCATCAGCGGTTCGGCACCGGGCAATTTGCCCACGCTGCCCGCTTTTACCAGCAATCCACAAATCAGACTCCACAGCGGTAGACCCGGCACATTTCCTGCCCAGATATGCATGAGCAGATCTGGGCCAAATGCCCGTGCGAAGCCGCCATTAGGTCGCGGCTGAAAATCATCCAGCAGCTGCGGATCGTTAAAGTCCTCGGCTAAAAAGCGCTTGAGCTGCGGCTGTCGAAAAGTTTTGAGGTATCCGGTAAGCCCAAGGCGAATCATCTCGGCGTCATAACCGGTGACAATCGGCAGCAGCATTTCGGCCTTGCGGCGCAGTGGATGGTTTCGATCCAGCAAACGCGCAATGGCCTCATCAATAATTGCTACGATCTTCGCCACGCTCATCGTTTTGAGATAAGCGCGAGCGTGATCGCGCAGATGTGCGCTGAGAAGTGTAATTTCTGCCGGATTCAGGTCAGGCACGTCGACATCCAGGTGCTGGCCGTGATGGCTAAAACTCAGCGTGCGCCACTGCACCCCTTCAGGTGATAAACATCCCGGTAGATAACCCGCGACCTCTTTCACACTGCACCCTGCGCAGCAGCCAGGAACTCTTCCATCGCCAGCGAACAGCCCTTCGCATCCGCCCCGGTGACCCGGCCCAGCAGATGGAAGCCGCCCGCCACTGCCCGGCCAGCATCTTCCGTCAGCAATGCTGACACTGAATTGAAGTGGGCCAGATCATGGTGCACCAGCACACCCACCTCACCTTCCGGCACCTCTTCGCCCGTCAGTGGATTGACCACGCGGGTGCGGATCCAGTGCGGGCCGGATTTCATCGAGGGACAGGCCACGTTGCCGTCATCATAAAACTGGCTGCTCAGTTCGGTCATGCCGTACATGTTGATGCAGTGAGTGCGCGGCACGCCCAACGCCGCACTGAGTTCGGCGTAAAACTGCTCGGCCTCAATCTCGCGGGATTGCCCCTTAAATCCACCGGTATCTAAAATTCGGCTGCCAGCGGGTAATGCAAAATGTCGCCCCTGGTGCTGCAGTTCGTCGAGCAGATGGACAAAGCTGTAGCTCGCGCCCAGCAGCGCATAAGGTTCGCCCTGTGCTTCAGCCTGCTCCAACGCAGCAAACAGGCGATCCATCGCGATACCGCTGTCATCCAGCAGCACTTCGCTCTCGGCGGTGCCAAATTTTTCCACCGCTAATGTCAGGTAATGGGCCAGCGAAGAGTTGGGCAGCGCCCGATTATCAGGGAACAAAATGCCCATGCGAATCCGCTCTTCGCCCGCCATAAAGCGCTGGCGGAAATTCTGCATCATCGAGCATTTCCAGACATCAAGCGTCGGATGATAGCTGCGACCCTTCACTGTGCCGGTGGTTCCGCTGGTCATAAACACCGCTTCGACGTCATCTGTGGCATGGCAGCTCAGCGTCAGATCCTTAAACGCGGTAATGGGAATTGCCGGGATGGCACGCCAGTTTTTCACCGTAAACGGTGTGCGGCCGCGCTGCATGGCGAAGCGGCGATAGGGGAGGTTGTGTTCAAATTGGTACGCGAAGACGGCAAGCGCCATGCGGTTAAAGTCTTCGTCGGTTGTATCCTGACGCTGAAGAAAGGTGAGCAAAGCGTCGATCAAAGCAGCTTCAGTCATGGGCGAGTCCACCAGTTGCGATTTCGCGAAATTTCTCAGGCCGGGCCTGATGAGTAGAGTCTGTCCGCTACAAGCACAAAGATGGGATCAGGACGCAGTGTCGCCCTGTGTTCCGCTCCCTACGCCGGTATTAGCCGGATCAGGTTCGTAGGGTCACTACGTTGCCAACGCGAAAACGCTGGCGGGTAGAATCTCAGCCCGCTAACCGGGCACCCCCTGGAACAGGTCGCAGTCAATCAAAAGGCCGCTCAATAAAACCTCAATCAACTCACTGATTTTATTAAGCTTACTTTAAATCTACTGCAGACGGTCGTTAAAGGTTAAACCATTTGCTGTTTTAACACACTGATCTTTTTATCTGACCAGATGCACGACGAGCGTTTCAGCTTCGCGGTGATTCATTGATTAATGTGAATAGTCCTGCTGAATGAGTGAGCTGTGAGTTTTTATCATCAGATACTTCTGACCTCAGCATTAATGTAGGAAAAAATGTCATGAGAATGCCATAACTCTACCATTAACAAGTTATTAACCAGGATATTTGATGTACTTTGGCTTTAATGCCCGTTTTATTTGTTCGAGTCCCTCTTCAATAAATCTCACAGGATTTTTTTGTGATACGTAATATTCAGAATTTATCCCAACCATTATCAGATAATGACCAGGCGACATCGGCAATACACATCAATTCATTTCATCAAATAAACCAAAAATACTATTGATTTTCCGCTAGTTAGACCGGAGACTGTTTGTGAAGCACTTAAGGGAATTTAAAATGAAGACTTCCGCTAAGGTTGGAGCACTCAGTGCCCTGGGGATTATTTTGTCTGCGTCGGGTTATGAGGTATATTTGCGGAGCGTAGAAAACCAAAAAAGATGAAATAGCCTGTGTGACCGTTCACAGTCGTGATGCGGTTATTGCCGTAGAAAAAGATCTCCTCAATAAATCCGATACCGAGATGTTTGGGAAAAATAGAATCACCCTGGGCTCTCTTCTGGTCCACAATGAAGGCGTAGCAAAAAAATGGTACACGTATTATCGTTCCGTTTACTTTGGCGAGCCATCGTGGGCAAACTGAGTTTCAGGCCGTAGTGAGATGTTCAAATTTACAAGATATTGAATACGATAAACTTTAATGAGTCCATTAACTCACGCAGCAAACGGATAAAAACCATGTATAAGGCAACGAAATATTACGTCTGCGATCACGCCCGCAGGGGCTTGCTGTTGCATACCGCAGGATGTGAACAATTACCCGGTATCGATTCACGGGCGTTTATTGGCAGTATGTATAACCACAGCCAGGCATTAACCGTCGCCGCAGCGCAATATACGAATGTTCATTACTGCCCGTGCTGTATCACTGTGAATGAGACTACCGAGCCAGAAAAATCCAAGGCAGCTATGCCAGCACTGTGCAGGGCGACAAAACCAAAGAGAAAGAAACCGGTGAAGATTGTCGAACCCGTGCGACACTTTCCTCTCTGACTTGATGACAGCAAATGTCCTGCAACGTTTAAATCCCATCTTTTGGCTCGAAATCTACATGTATCGTCTTAAACACCGCCCGCCTCGCTGACACCAGCGTGACGGGCGGCAGCAGACTCAAGCCGTTCTGAATCGCCGGGTAAGTGGTTTCTCGACTTCAACAATTAGGAACATCACGAAACCGATGATGAAGGTGATCACCCAATAACGGAATGGCAGTCCAGTGGTACCGAATAGCAGCTGCATAAATGGCGCATAGATGATCAGCAGTTGCAGCACCAGCAGCACCGCGCTAACGATCCAAATACCTTTGTTCATCAGCAGCCCTTTACTCAGAGAGAAGCCGTCCGACACACGGCAATTGAGCATATAGAACCACTGCGCGGTAACCAGCGTCTGTAACAGCACGGTGCGGATAAACTCAGGGGAATAGCCACGCGGCTGCAGCCAGGCTTCCAGCACAAACGCACTTATCGCAATCATTGAACCAACAAACACCACGCGCCAGATGGCGAATCCATCCATCACATGCAATTTGGGATCGCGCGGCGGTCGGCGCATGATGTTTTTTTCACCCTCTTCAAATGCCAGACCAAACGACAGCGTGGCCGACGTCGCCATGTTCATCCACAGAATCAGTACCGGCGTGAGCGGAATGAGATTCCCTGCCAGCAGCGCGATGATGATCAACAATCCCTGCGCGAGGTTGGTGGGCATAATAAACAAGATGGTTTTTTTCAGATTGTCATAAACCCGGCGCCCTTCCCTTACTGCGCTGGCAATGGTGGCGAAGTTGTCATCCGTGAGCACCATATCGGCGGCTTCCTTGGTCACTTCGGTGCCTTTAATACCCATTGCGATACCGACATCGGCGCGCTTCAGGGCGGGCGCATCGTTCACGCCGTCCCCGGTCATACCGACCACCTCTTGCTTACTCTGCAACGCCTGAACCAGACGGAATTTATCCTCCGGACTGGTGCGGGCAAAGATGTCGTAGGCCTGCGCGGCATCACTCAACTGGTGATCGTCCATCACTTCCAGTTCACGTCCGGTGATAGCAGAGCCCGCATTGCCAATCCCCAGCATCTGCCCAATGCTCATCGCGGTTTGCGGGTGGTCTCCGGTGATCATTTTGACGCGTATGCCGGCTTGCAGGCAGTCACGAATCGCGGCGATGGCTTCAGGGCGCGGCGGGTCCATCATTCCGGCAATGCCGAGCAGAATCACGCCCTGTTGCAGATCCTGATGGGTGAGTTCAGTTTGTCCCGGTAACGCCGGTTTCCAGGCTGCCGCCACCATGCGCAGCCCTTCGCGCGCATACTCTTCAATCTTGCCTTCCCACCAGCTGATATCGAGCGGTTGCAGACCGTGCTCGGTTTGCTGCTGCTGACAAAGCCGGAACAGCACATCCGGCGCGCCGGTGATAAGCACGCGCTCTTCGTCACCAATGCGGTACAACGTCGACATATATTTGTATTGCGAATCAAACGGAATTTTACTGCGTAACTCGGTGGTGACCACCGGCAACTGCCCTTTGGCGGCCAGTACCTTGAGTGCGCCTTCTGTCGGCCCTCCGGTGATCTTCCAGAAGCCGCTCTCATCCTTAATCAGCTGGCTGTCATTACACAGATCGATGGTGCGCAGATATTGTTCAAGCAAGGACCCGCCCGTGACGGTAATCGGCACGGCGTCATCTGCTTTATGAATGGCGCCAACCGGTTCATAGCTGTCACCCTCTACCCGATAAATATGATCGGCGGTGATCACCGCTTTGACCGTCATCTCATTCATGGTCAGCGTGCCGGTTTTATCCGAGCAGATCACCGTCATCGCACCCAGCGTTTCCACCGTCGGCAACTTGCGAATGATCGCCTGCTGTTTCGCCATGGTCTGCACGCCAAGTGAGAGGATGATGGAGATGATGGCAGGTAAACCTTCGGGCACCGACGCCACCGCCAGACTGATCAATGACAGCATCAGTTCAGAGACCGGCATATCGCGGAACAGCAGGCTGAAGACAAACAGTGCCGCCATCATCGCGAGAATAATCAGGAAGATGGCTTTACCCAGCTTGTCCATTTGCACCAGCAACGGCGTGCGATGCTTTTCGATATCGGACATCATCTGATTGATGTGCCCCAGTTCGGTCTCTCCGCCCGTAGCGACGACCAGCCCTTTACCGCCACCAGAACTGACCGTTGTTCCCGAAAACAGTAAATTGGTGCGGTCGCCTAACGGAAGTTCGCCCGCAAGCGCATCGGTGGTTTTCTCTACCACCGTGGATTCCCCGGTGAGTATCGCCTCTTCGACGCGCAGATTGTGGGCTTCGATCACGCGCAGGTCAGCGGGAATACGATCCCCGGCGCGGATCACCACCACATCACCTGGCACCAGCGCGGTGGTCGGCAGGGTTTCATGGTTACCCGCGCGGATCACCACCGTTTCACTGGAGAGCATATTGCGTATGCTTTGCAGGGATTTTTCCGCGTTACTCTCCTGGATATGACCAATCAACGCGTTGACCACTGCCACACCGAGAATGACCAGTGTATCGACCCAATGGCCCATCACTGCCGTCAGCAGCGCGGCAGCGAGTAACACGTAAATCAGCACATCGTTAAAATGGGCGAGGAAGCGCAGCCATGCTGGCTTGCCCGGTTTTTGTGGCAGGGCATTTTCACCGTACTGTTGTAAGCGTGCTGTTGCTTCACTACCCGAGATACCTTCGAGTGAACTCTCTGTCTGGCTCAAGGTTTCATCGACAGAAAGCTGATAGTACGACCTTTCCGATTTAGCAGTATTCATCGCTTTCTCCTCAAATCCTGTTTCGGAAATCAAGGCGGTGACATCGCGTTATTAACAGATCCACTTCAAATACAAAGACAAACATCCACGTACTGCCTGAGGTGAGTCCCGTTTATAACTGAAAGACATGTCATTAATGGCTGCTCAACGAAATTGAGCAGGGAAATAATCTATACGCCAAACTTTTGACAAGAGAAATGAACGTTATAAACGTAGCACAGGCTATTCAACTCACTCTGCTTTTATGAGGAAAGTCATCCGTAATCAAAAAACAATTTTTAGCGTAATTTTAAACCAAAGATAAATAAGCCGTTTTTAACGAAAATAAATTAACCTATCCCTATGTTAATGAAATGGCGGGAAAAGCCACACTTTGTGTTTATGTTGTTAACGTGGTTTAAAGTTCTATTTAAATCAAATAAATCAGACTTAAATTCCATGAGTTGCGATAAAGTTATTGCGTTTATCAAACTTTACATTTTTGGATATCCACAGCTATGCTCATCCTTAACAAATAAACCTTAACCGTCACTCCTATCCGTCCGCAGTGAGATGACTCTATTTCGCCCACTGTTAATGGAGGTAACGATGCCGGACTATAGTCTGCTGCGCCTGAGTCTTTATGTGGTTATCGCTATTGTAACCTGTTCTGCCGTGGGGTTATTTACCTACGCCGTCGTTTCAATGCTCGGTGAATAAGAACCTCGCTAATAATAACGCCAATAATTAATTCAATATTGCTGATTGAGGACAAACTCGTGACGCGTTATTTTCCGCTGATCGCCATTGTTATATTGATAACAACAGGTTGCGATCAAAAAAAAACGGAAGTTACTCCTTTGCCGCGCATGGTGAAAGTGGTTGAGGTAGTGGCTTCCGGTGAGGCTCAGCAACGCATCTTCCCCGCACGCATTGAATCGGGTGATTCCACCGACCTCTCCTTTAAACGAGGTGGACAGATCGACGCCCTGGAGATTCGCCAGGGCAACAATGTGACGCAGGGACAAGTGATCGCCAGACTGGTGGCACGTGAGGCTCAGCAGCGCGTTAACGAACGCCAGACCGCCGCCACCCTCGCTCAGCGACAGTTTGCACGATTCCAGACGCTATCTGGTCGCCAGGCGATCTCGCAGGCCGAAATGGACGTGCAGCGCGCAAACCGCGATGCCGCCAACGCGGCCTTGCAAATTGCCCGTGAAGAGTTAAGCCAGATGACCTTAACCGCGCCTTTTAGCGGCACCGCGGCGACGGTCAATGTGCGTAATCATCAGGTGATTGCGGCGGGCCAGACCATCGCCACGTTAACGCGCACCGACCTGCTTGATGTGGTGTTTAACGTGCCGGAAAACCTGTTCACCGCGCTGGATATCCGCAACATGACGTATCGCCCGGTAGTGAGGATTAACACGCTGCCGGATCGCGAATTTCAGGCTGAATACAAAGAGCACACCGGTAGCAGTAGCAGCAACACACTGACCTGGCAGGTGATCTTAACCATGCCGCGCCCTGCCGATTTTCCGGCCGTGGGCGGTGTCAGTGGTACTGTCACCATCAATCTGGCCAATCTTCCCGCCAATGTGAATCACGCTGCGCTGGTCGTTCCGGTCGAGGCGGTGTTTAACCCCGACAGCCACCAGCGCAATGAACCTCATGTCTGGGTGGTGCAAGGCAGCGGCGATCAGCTCAAGCTGGAAGACCGAAAAGTCACTGTTGGTGAGGTCACAAACCAGGGCGTAGTGATCACCGATGGACTGAAAGCCGGTGAACGCGTGGTCGCAGCAGGCGTCAATGAGTTACATGCGCAACAGCCGGTACGCATCTGGACGCGTGAGCGAGGGCTGTAATGGACATCTCCAAACAGTTTATTGATAACCCGATTCGCGTCTGGCTGGCGATATTGCTGTTGGGGCTAGGCGGTATTTTTGCCATGCTGAATATTGGTCGCCTGGAAGACCCGGCTTTTACCATTAAAACCGCCGTAGTGGTCACGCAATATCCTGGCGCGTCCGCACAGCAGGTGGAAGAAGAGGTGACGCTGCCGCTGGAAAATGCCCTGCAGCAGTTGCCCTATCTGGACAGCGTCAGTTCCATCTCCTCCAACGGCCTGTCACAAATTACGGTGAATATTGCGTCGCGCTACCACTCCAATGAACTGCCGCAAATATGGGATGAGCTGCGGCGGCGCGTCGGTGATGCGTCACGCTTCTTCCCGCCCGGCGTGGCGTCGCCTTTCGTTAACGACGATTTTGGCGACGTGTTCGGCTTCTTCTTCGCCATTTCCGGTGACAACTTCAGCAATCCTGAATTAGTGCAATACGCTGAACAGCTGCGGCGAGAGCTGGTGCTGGTGCCCGGCGTGGGCAAGGTGGCGATCGGCGGCGCTATCCCGCAGCAAATTGATGTCGATGTCTCGCTGACGAAAATGGCCGCGCGCGGTATCACTCCGGCACAACTCTCCGCCGCACTCAGCCGCCTGAACGTGGTGTCCAGCGCAGGAGAGATCAAATCCGGCTCCGAATCGATTCGTCTGCATCCTACCGGGGAATTTGAAAATATCGATGAGCTGAGCGATCTGCTTATCAGCCCCGTTGGCGACACTGCCACCACCCGCTTGCGCGACATCGCCACGCTGTCTCGCGGGTTGAGCGAATCCCCTTCCAGCATCTATCACGCCAACGGCCGCCCGGCGGTCACCATGGGCGTCTCCTTTATCCCTGGCGTCAACGTGATTGATGTGGGGCGTGCACTGGAAGCCAAACTGCAGCAGATGTCGGCCGAAAAACCGGCCGGTATTCAGATCAACACCTTTTACGATCAGGCTGCGGAAGTGGCGCACTCCGTCAACGGCTTTATCACCAACTTCCTGATGGCGCTGGCGATTGTGGTTGGCGTGCTGCTGATCTTTATGGGCGTGCGCAGCGGCATCATTATTGCGCTCTCGCTGGCGCTGAACGTGTTGGGCACCCTGTTGATCATGTATTTGTGGGGCATTGAGCTGCAGCGTATTTCGCTGGGTGCGCTGATTATTGCCCTCAGCATGCTGGTGGATAACGCCATCGTGATCGTCGAAGGAGTGCTGATTGCGCGTCAGCAAGGCTCATCGCGCACCTCGGCGATCAACTTTGTTATCCGGCGCTCGGCCTTCCCGCTGTTAGGGGCCACGATTATCGCGATACTGGCGTTTGCACCGATTGGGTTGTCACAGGATTCCACCGGTGAATACTGCAAATCCCTCTTCCAGGTGCTGCTGATTTCGCTGATGCTGAGCTGGTTCTCAGCGCTCACCATCACACCGGTGTTGGTCAAATGGTGGCTGTTTAAAACGAGTAACACGGCAACGCCCGCCGCTGAAGCCTCGCCCTATGATGGCGGTTTTTATCGACTCTACCAGCGCACGCTCAACGCTCTGCTACAGCAGAAAACGGTCACGCTTGCGGTGATGGCTGCCCTGCTGGCGCTGGCGATCTGGGGCTTTGGTGGCGTGCGGCAAAACTTTTTCCCCTCGTCCAATACGCCGATCTTTTTTGTCGATTTGTGGCTGCCTTACGGCACGGACATCAAGGCCACCGAGCAAATGGCCAGCGATATTGAAAAGTCGATCACCGGGCAGCAAGGCGTAGTGTCTACGGTCACCACCGTCGGCCAGGGCAGCATGCGCTTTATCCTCACTTACAATGGACAGCGTCAATACAGCAATTACGCGCAAATCATGGTGCGCATGGACGATCAGCGCAATATCGCTGCGCTGTCGCGCCGCGTGGATGACTATATCGCCCGCCAGTATCCGCAGGTCAATGCCAGTACCAAACGGGTGATGTTTGGTCCTTCCGGCGGCAGCGCCATTGAGGTACGCATCAAAGGTCCCGATCCTGACCGTATGCGCCTGATTGCCAGCGAAGTGGGTGATATCCTCGCGCAAGATCCCGCCACCGACAGCGTACGCAATGACTGGCAAAACCGCAGCAAGGTCATCCGTCCACAGTTTAATCCGGCGCTGGGCCGCGAGCTGGGGGTGGATAAACAGGAGATCGATAACGCGTTGCAAATGAATTTCACCGGCAGCCGCGTGGGTTTATACCGTGAAGGCGCAGATTTACTGCCAGTGGTGGTGCGTCCGCCCGCCAGCGAACGCCAGGATGCCAATCATCTGAACAATGTGCTGGTGTGGAGCCAAAGCCAGCAGCATTACATTCCGCTGAGTAATGTAGTGAGTGGCTTTAATCTTGAATGGGAAGATCCATTAATTCTGCGGCGCGATCGCAGCCGCGTGCTGACGGTGATGACCGATCCCAGTCCGCTCACCAGCGACACTTCCGGCGATATTCTGTCACGCGTGCGACCGAAAATTGATCAGCTCCCACTGCCACACGGTTACAGCATTGAATGGGGCGGCGATGCCGAAAACTCCAGCGAAGCGCAGCAGGGCGTGTTCACCACGCTACCGTTGGGCTATCTGGTGATGTTTGTGATTACCGTGCTGATGTTTAGCTCCGTAAAAAATGCCGTGGCGATCTGGCTAACGGTGCCATTGGCGCTAATCGGCGTGACGCCGGGCTTTTTGCTCACCGGTATTCCGTTTGGCTTTATGGCACTGATCGGCTTGCTGAGCCTGAGCGGCATGCTGATCCGCAATGGCATTGTGCTGGTGGAAGAGATTGAACAGCAAAAACAGGACAAAACGCAGCATGACGCGATTCTGTATGCCGCCACGTCGCGCTTGCGCCCCATCCTGCTCACCGCGTTCACCACGGTGTTAGGCCTGGCACCGCTGCTGCGCGATGTGTTTTTCCAGAGCATGGCGGTGGTGATTATGTTTGGACTGGGCTTCGCAACGATACTGACGCTGCTGGTTCTGCCGGTGATTTATGCCTGCTTCCACCGCGCTGAGAAAGCGACGTCAACATGAACGCCACCGGGCTGAATGTCATTAAGACACTCGGCTGCATGGCGGCAGTGACCTTTTTTACGCTGTATAACACCTGGGATCGCTACGATTATGATTACCACTGGATTCTGGCGTTCCTGACGTTTATCTCCACCATCGCTACCCCACTGTTTTTTGTGGTGGCGGGCATTATGGATAGCCACGCCGAGCAGGATTTACGCTGGCAGCTCAACAAGATACGCAATGTGGTGATCGTGTTTCTGTTCTGGATGACGGTTTACTATCTCTGGGAACCTTACCAGCGCGGCTATCTGATTCAGCCGTGGTTTGTGTTCTCGTTTATCGTGATCTACAGCTTCAATCCGCTGCTCAGCTGGCTCAGCCTGCATCGGCTGGCGTTTTGCGCGCTGGTCGGTGCCCTGTTGTTGTTTTCCTATGGATACGATTTGCTGTCGGTGCTCTATCCCGAGGTGCGGGTGCTCAGCCTAGCGCCGCAATACCGTATCTGGACCTGGCTGCTGTTTTACCTCACCGGCCAGCTATTGTGTGAACCAGTGATTGCCGACTGGCTAAGTCGGAGAAAAGTCGCCCTCGTCGCTACCTGTGCCCTGCCCTTTATTTATCTGTTCACCTGGTTGTACGAGCAACACTTCTTCTTCGCGCTATTTAAAGCCGATCGCAATGCTTTCCTCCTCACCGGCTCACAAATCTACCTGCTGGTGGTCGCACTGGTGTTAGCCGCCAGCGGCGTGCGCTTTCGCCGCCATGTCGCCCTCAAAGAAACCCTGCTGGCCGCCGTGAGTAAAACCATGACCGGGGTGTACATCATGCACTACTCGGTATTTCATATCGTCACCGCGTTGATCCCGATTAACTCGCTGGCCACTAAACTCACGCTGATTGTGCTGACCTTTGTGCTCTCAGTTTTGCTGGCCCGACTGATTCTCGCCAACGGGCTGCTGAAAAAAGTCATTACTCTTTAAGGCACTGTTGCAGATCCGGCTGCTGACCGCAGGCAATTCGTCCATTTATTTGCGCCATCATATAAGTGAAAAACGGATTGGAGGTATTACGCATCAGCGTGTCGAGCCCAACGGTAAGACTGGAAGTTTCTCCGCGCAGTGAGATGGTGCCGAGGCTGATGCCATAACGATTTTTCTCGGTGGGTTCGCGGCCATACAGCGAATCGGTGAGAGGGAATGGGACAGCGATATGCGACAAGGAATACATATCCTGCGGCCACGCCAGATGCAGCGGACGCGTCACTTCGTTGGTTTGATCGGCAGGCGTGATGCGGGCGACCACGCCATAAGTGGTGGGTGAGGCGTTAGTGATCACCGTTGTGGCGTAATGACGCGGCGCGGCAGGCAGTAAGTCGTTGACCGCTGAATACAGTGCAGGCCGGAACAGCGCGCGTAAGTTGGCCGCCTGGTTGATATCGAAAATCACTAACTGACTGCCATTGTCCGGCAGGTAACGGTACAGCGCACTCACCACCGCGCGGGTACTGACAGTGGAATCGAGGATCGACTGGAACGACAGCACCGGGGGTAAGCCACGTATTTCGCCATCGCGGGCGAGTTGCACAATCTGTTCCTGCAACGCCTGGGTTAACAGCCAGGACTGACGCGCCGCCCGCACCGGGAATGAATTGTATTTAAACGGGTTGTATTCCGGCACGATATTCAGCCACGCCGCTTTAGCAAACACCGGGAACACCGCTGGCCATCCCGCTAACCCCGCAAAACGGGCGTATGCCGTCACGCCAATCATCGGTGACAACAACACCACCTGTTGTGGTTTACGCAGCGCCTGATTCTGTTGGCTATCAAGCACATATTTCATCGCCAGCGCGCCACCATTGGAGTAACCCACCAGATGCAACGGGACCTGGGATCCCGCTATCCGGATGGCTTCACGCACGGCCAGACGCGTCGCGGCCAGCCACATTTTCCAGTCAACTTTGGTTAACGATCCCGGCGCGGTGCCGTGGCCGGGTAATCTCGGTACTACCGCAACATAGCCTTGTTGCTGATAGGCCTGTGCCAGATAACGCATGCTGTAAGGCGAATCCGTTAAGCCGTGCAGCAGCACCGCCGCGCCTTTAATTTCACCAGAGGGTTTGAGTACAAACGAACGATTCCAGTCAGTGGAAAATCCTGCCGGATACACCGGGCTTTGCGCGTTATAGCGGTTGAGCGAGGTTTTCTCTTCGTCACTGAGTTGATCCGTGACGTTGTGTTTCATCTGCTTGAAGATCACATTTTCCTGCGCCAGATAATCGGCGAAGCTGGCGTGATCTATTTGCTCTACCGTCATTTCATCAGCCGTCCAGGTGTGCCAGCGATGCAGCGGTGGCCCCTGTTCAGACTGATATCCACGGATCAGCAAAAACATGATCAGCAAAGAAACCAGAATCAGGGCAATTCTCTTTAGCCACTTAAGCGCAGAAGAACGTTGCAGCATTTCAGAAGCCATAGCGGAACCAGGCAAACAGCACATTACCGTTGTTATAAGTGCCCGGAATATAGGTGAACTGCACGTTGAGGCGTTTATAGCCTGCGGAGAACAGCGGCAAAACAATCGGCAGCGGCACATAGTTGGCGAAATCATCACGCGCCGTGATGCCAGCGGTTAACCCCAGCCCTAATCGTACATCGCGTGCCTCATCCAGATACCAGCCCTTCTCCCAGCCGTAACCGATAATCGGCTGCCACATATTATGTGAATCCTTAAATGCCATCGCATACAGCGCGCTCCAGTCACCGTCTTCGTTGTAGCGGGACACACCAAAACCTCCGCCCCACGGCGATTCGTTATAGTTGTCGGTTTTCTCTTTGTCGTAAGCAAAACGCGCATGCCAGCTGATGAACGGCAAATAGAGGTCGTAATATTGTGGCTGCTCCCACGTTTGCGAGACATCCTGTTTCAGCCATTCCCAGCCATCACTCAATGTGCCCGCCGCCAGGGCCGGGAAAGTCAAAACACTCAACGAAGCGCACAACGCCACCAGAAAAGTACGCATGAGTTATCCTTCTGCAAAAGCACCAATGATAGTGAGCAAGGGGAACAGCCAGCATGATCTGTGTGCCCATACCGGGCAGACCGTCAGGGAATATTATAGTTGTTGAGTGAAGGTTAAGGGTCTGCGCAAAGCATACTATTGCGTGGCACATTCCATAAGAACGAGGTCGATTTGACTGGCGATGAAGACTTGAGCAAACTATGTTCTTTTGTATTAACAGTTAATACATGGTGAGTTCAATGAGAAAAATAACGTCGGTTAGCGTCGGTGAACAACTCGATAACTTCATCTCGCGCATGGTTGATTCAGGGCGATATGGATCAGCCAGTGAAGTGATGCGTTCGGCTTTACGCCTGCTGGAACAACAGGAATTACATGATCAAGTTGTCCGAAATGCCGTAGTTGATGGGTTGGAAAGTGGCGAAAGCCCGCGTTCACTGCGTGAAATCGCTGCTGAAAGGAAGAAGCTTAATCGTGTATAAACTGTCCGAACTTGCCGATAGTGACTTTGCCAATATCTATGATTATACCTTGCTCAAATTTGGTGAAGCCCAAGCCGATCGCTACACCGATGCATTGGATGAGTTCCTTGAAACATTGTCAAAGATGCCTGAGATGGGACAGGATTACCCGCGCGTGCAGGATGTGAAACGTATTGTTTTCCAGTCACATACCATTTTTTATACTGCCAATCCTTCCGGAATATTTATTGCCCGAATTTTACATCAACAGATGGATACGGCTCGTCACCTACCCGACTTTTAATTCCACACTCAGCACCCTATCGCGCCCAAAATCTTCCTCAACAACGCTTTTTTTACCTTTTCCAATCATCCCATCTTGATAATGATAACGATTTTCATTCAAATACAGCCTGCCACTCTTTTTTGTGCAGCACTGTGCGGTTGTTGGGAAGCTATCTTGCCAGCGTTACTATACGGAACTGTTCCGATATTTAAGCGGTAAACTGCGAGCTAAGCATCTCGCGAAAGAACTGACTCAGAAAACATTTAGCCGCGAGCATGGGAATTTCAACCAATATGTTTGCTGGCACCGCAGTGCGCCAGAGCAATGGGCGCCAATCTACTGCGTCATCAGCTGTGCGCCGCCGCGTTGATGGGAGGATTGTTGATGGTGTTAGCCGACTGGTTGGGGCGCAACATCGCCTGGCCATGGCCGATTTCCGCCGGGCTATTGACCGCATTTATCGGTGCCCCCTGGTTTCTATGGCAGCTGCGCAGAACCTCAGGCTGAAAAACACTCAGCCCATCACAAGCCGCTCATTGAAGGCCTTGCGCCATTTTGTCGGCGTGGTGTTGAACCGTTGTCTGAAGTGATGGCGCAACGCTTCGGGAGAACCAAACCCCGCCTGCTCGGCAACCTGATCAATACTGAGCGCGTTGTTTTCCAGCATCGCGCAGGCTTTTTCCAGCCGAATACCGAGCAACCATTCACCCGGCGAGGTACCAGTGGCATCATGAAAGCGGCGAATAAAGGTCCGACGGCTCATGCCTGCTTGCCGCGCCAACTGCTCGATCACCATCGGCGCGTTCAGATTATTGCGCAAATCGTCCAGCAGGGGCGCGAGGCTGTAGTTGCGACGTTGTGGAACAGGTTGTTGGATCAACTGCGCCTGGCTGCCTTCACGAAGGGGAGGCGTCACCATTCTGCGTGCGGTGCGATTGGCGACATCAATGCCGTAATCGCGTCGAATCAGATGCAAACATAAATCGACACCTGCTGCACCGCCCGCCGAGGTGATGATGCTGCCTTCATCCACGTAAATCATGCCGTGTTCCACCTGCGCCTGTGGAAATCTTTCGGCAAGGATCTCGGTGCTGTTCCAGTGGGCTGTGGCACGTTTCCCGTTTAACAGCCCCGCTTCACCCAGTACAAAGCTTCCGGCACAAATGGAGACAATCCGTGTGCCATTTTGATGGGCTTTTTGTAACGCTGTGATTAACGCCTCAGAGGCCGGTGCGGTCACGCTGCGCCAGCCGGGGATGACGATGGTTCCGGCGTCTTCCAGTAACTCAAGCCCGCCATCCACCACCAGGCGCACACCGCCCTGCGCACCAAACACGCCCTCTTCCACCGACGCCACGCTCAGGTCATACAGCGGATGGCCGAAGACGTCATCTGCTCGGCCAAACGCTTCAACGGCAGTACCAAATTCAAAGGTACAGAGGCATTCATACGCCAAAAGCACCAGCCGCCGATTTTTCGGCGCTGCAGGAGGGGAACGCAGAGAAGAAGTGATTTGCATGTCAGCCTTATCCATGATGTTGGCACGATCTTGACGATATCTGGCATCGGCATGGATTTCCACCGTTGCGTCAATCTTCCATGCTGGCACGCTCTTAACGTTACGCAGGAATTCAGGATGAAGAACATGTTGGCGCTGATGGCGGTGTGCTTAGCCGCGTTGATGTCGGGGCTGGAAATCTCCAGCGTGCCGGTGATTTTGCCGATACTGGAACAGGAGATGCAGGCGAATTTTCGCGATCTGCAGTGGATCATGAATGCCTATACGCTGGCCTGCACCGCCGTTTTAATGGCGACCGGCACGCTGGCGGATAACTATGGCCGCAAGCGCATCTTTCTCATCACCATTGTCGGTTTTGGTTTGACCTCGGTGATGTGCGGCCTGGTCGGGAGTGCATTCTGGCTCATCATCGGGCGCTTCCTGCAAGGGCTAAGCGGCGGTGCGATGTTAACCTGCCTGATCGCCATACTCTCGCACCAGTTCCCGCAGGGAAAACCCCGCAGCCAGGCCTTTGCCGCATGGGGGATAACCTTTGGCTTTGGCCTTGGTTTCGGTCCTATCATCGGCGGGATGCTGGTGGCGGTTTTAAGCTGGCAATGGGTGTTTCTGGTGAACGGCTTTATCGCGCTGCTGACATTCGTGCTCGCACTGAAAAATGTGGATGAGTCCCACCCTGGCCAGGGCAACAAACTCGATCGGGTTGGGTTGATCACACTCACCCTATGCGTGGTTGGCGTGACCTATCTCATTACCCAGGGTGCCAGCATCGGTTGGCGCAGTCTTGAAGCCCGACTGATCATGCTGGTGATCCTGATCAGCGCGGTGGTATTTATCCGCACGGAGAAGCGCCATCCGTATCCAATGTTTGATTTCTCGGTGTTTCGCATTCGTTCCTTCTCGGGGGCTTTGATGGGTTCGATTGGCATGAACTTCAGCTTTTGGCCGCTGATGATCTACCTGCCGGTTTATTACCAGAGCGGGCTTGGATTCAGCAGTATGGATACCGGTTTTGCCCTGCTTGCCTATACCTTGCCCACCTTAATGATGCCGCCGATAGGGGAAAAACTGGTGCTGCGATTTGGCGCTGCCCGCGTCATTCCCCTCGGGTTATTTTCGATCGGTGCTGGGTTCGTGCTGATGAAACTGGCCATCACCTACCAACTGAGTTTGCTGCCGGGTGCCCTGCTGGCGGGAACCGCGCTTGGACTCACCAATACGCCGGTGACCAACACCACGACCGGTTCCGTTGCCGCTAATCGGGTTGGCATGGCTTCCGGGATTGATATCAGTGCACGTTTAATCACGCTGGCGATCAACATCGCCTTGATGGGCAGCCTGCTGGTGGCAGTGATCGCCGCCAGTCTGCGGCAACGGCTTCTTGCCTCCAGCGATGTGGTTGCGCTCGCAGAACGCATAGCGGCTGGCGCTGAAGTTTCGCTTAGCCGCGCTATCACCTCGCAAGTGCTGGCTGACGGTTTTTCCGCCGTGCTGACCTATGGCGCGCTGGGTGTAAGCGGTCTGGCACTGGCGAGTTATCTGCTGTTCAGGCCCAAAAGTCTCAGAGTGGCTGAGCGGACGACCCATCCCTGCCGACGAGAGTGAGGGTTATCGCGCCACGCAGCCAAAGCGATCTTCCAGCAACGGATAGCGCTGCGCATCCGGTAACTCAAAATGCCACCACTCGGTTGGCATACCGACAAAACCGCCTGCCAGCATAATGGCATTAAGCATCAAACGATGGCGCTGTGCCTGTGGCGGTACATCGGGATGGAACGGATGCGACAGATCTTCCATCGCATCAAAGGCGGTGCCCATCTCCAGCACCTTGCCCGCGTCATCCACTAACGTCAGATCAATTGCCACGCCACGGCTGTGATTCGAGCCGATTGCGGGCGGCACCACGTAGTCGGCATCCGGGCAGGCATCCCACAGATGCCACTGCGCCTGCTGCGGGCGATATGCATCAAAGACTAATAAGGTGAAGCCAGCCAGTCGGGCGACCTCAACACTTTTTTGCAACGCGCGCGCGGCTGCTGGATGCAGCAGAGCTCGCGCTTCCCGATAAATGGCGTAACCGGTGATGTTATCGGTCGTGGCGTATTTCAGGTCAAAAGCCAACGTCGGAAAGGTAGCGGCTAAATCAGTGAGTAAAATGTCCTGCGTCATCCTTCATCCTGTAGATCAATGTTCCGGCAATGATAATAGCTGACGCGGCAGCGTTGTCAGCCGCTCTGCACCCTGCGGCGTCACGCGAACGGTTTCGCTGAACGCCAGACTTTGCGCGGAAGTATACATATGGAACACCATATCCTCCTCCAGTAACCAATCTGCTTTAGCATGGAAGCTACAGGAAAAATCACTCGGGCGTGGCGTGCGCGTATACAACCCCAGCGCATAGCCGGTGATGTTGGGATAATCCGCACGAAGTCCATTGCGCAATAACCCATCGCGTACAATCGCATCCACTTCCCGTGCGCTGACGCCGGGTTTCATGGCCTTGAACTGTTCATCCTGTATTGCGATAAGTTGCAGCGCCAGCTCAGCGCGCTGGGTGGAGATCTCCCCCACAATAAACGGACGCATCAGACGCGCGCTGTAGTGTTTCACTTTAGGAATCAGCTCTACGTGCAGCACATCGCCACGCTGTAAACGCTGATCATGGCCGCTGGCATGAAGAAAACCGTTGTCGCCGCTGGCGATGACGATAGGCCCGGTTTCCCCGGTATCCGCACCCAGACGCAAAAATTCGCCTGCCGCCAGCGCAGCGACATCGCGTACGCGCCAGCAGCCCTGCACGGCCTTGCCCATCGCGTCCAGCGTGGTATCGGCAATGGCGGAGGCCTGACGCAACGCCTCCAGCTCTGCCGGGAATTTCACGCTGCGCAGCCGATCGCTCACACCGGTTAAATCGCACCACTGCACGTCCGGCAAATGGCGCGACAGCTGCTGCCAGCTGTGCACCGTCATGCCATAAGAGGTGTAATCCGCGCCCAACCGCGCCCGTTGAAAACCGCGTCGGAGCAGACTGTGCGCCACCGCAAACCACGGGTCCTGATCGTCACGATAGCTTTCTACTGTCAGCGCAGGAGATTGCGCCCGGCACGGCGCTTCATCTAACTGGCGCAGCACCATCCAGGGATCGCCGTTAAGCGGCACCAGGCAAGCGCGATACAAGGTTTCTGACACGGTATAACCGGTGAGCCAGGCCAGCAGTTCACCATGATCGATGATCATTACGTCCACATTGGCCTGCTGCATCGTGGCACGCAGGCGACTCAGCGCCGCAGCGTTCATTATGCGCCCTCGACCGGCTGGCAGATCTCCAGAATCGCGAGCAGATAAATGCGCACCATATCAAGGAATTCGGTTATCTCGACGCGCTCATCCGGCATGGTGTTGTATTTACCGCCCGGACCACACACGATGCCTTCCATGCCCGCATGCTGATACAGGTGTGCAGCATCAGTACCAAAGAAGGCTGGCGGCGTGATGACGCCAGTAGGTTGTTCAGTGCCACGCACGGTTTTCCAGCCGCGATTCACCGCTTTGACAATCGGTGACTCTGGCGACACTTCGAAAGGCAACATGGTGGGCTTATCGCGGATACCGTCATCAAACAGCTCGGCTTTCAGGCCGGGGAAGCGCTGGCACAGTGTATCCAGCAGCGCTTGCAGATCCGCTAACACGCCCTCGACAGTTTGGCCCGGCGCGAAGCGAGCCGATCCTTTCAGACGCACAAAGTCGGCCACCTGTGGCGGACGCCACTCTTCCAGATCGCGTCCCAGCGCACCGTGCACGGTGCCAATGTGCCCACGGTTAATTTTCAGATGTTCATCGCTTTTTGCGCCGCTGAACACCATGCCGTTAATCTGCGGAATCAGCTCCACGGCGGCGTTAATCGCATCGACGGCTTCTTCGCGTTTCGACAGATGGCGGGTATCTCCGGTGAGTTCAATGGTGAACATCAGCGAACCGGCGTGCATGGTCAGCGCCTGGAGATCAGTGGGTTCCGCATTGATAAAGTAATCGGCGCGCACGCCCTGTTCAATTGCCGCCAGCGTGCCGATACCGCCCTGCAATTCGCCCACCACGTAGGTCAGAATCACATCACCTTTCAGTTTCACACCAGCATCAATCAGCGTTTTCAGCGCACAGAAGTAGGCTGCATCGCCCGCTTTCATATTGGAGACGCCAATACCGTAAATGAACTGATCGTCAATTTTTCCTGCCCAGGGATCCACCGTCCAGCCTTCGGTTACCGGATTGGTGTCCAGATGGCCGTTGAACAGCAGGCTGTTGCCGCCGCCGCTGCCCGCCAGGCGGCCGATGGCATTGAGACGGTCGCCCGGGACTTTTTGCAGTTCGGTTTCCAGGCCCAACCGTGCCATCTGTTCTGCCATATAGCGGGCTAACTCACGCTCGCCGTCGGTGGCGCTGTAGCTTTTGTGCTGCACCATTTTTGCCAGGAAAGAGAGACAAAACTCGCGATCGATATGATGAATTAACTGTTCAGGATTCATGCGTTTCTCGTTAAGCAACGGATTGGTTTAAGTTGGGAACGTGCACCGCGTCAAGCAGTGCGCGGGTATAAGAATGCTGCGCCAGCGCGCTCATATTCTCGCCGGGCAGCACTTCCACCACATCGCCGCGATACATTACCGCCACGCGATGGGCGATTTGACGTATCAGGTTGAGATCGTGGGTAATAAACAGATAGGCCGTGCCGTAGCGGCGACGCAGTTCCAGCAAAAGCTCGATGATGGTGGCCTGCACGGACACATCCAGCGCAGCGGTGATTTCATCGCAAATCACTAAATCTGGTGGATTGGCAAAAGCACGTGCGATAGCAACACGCTGTTTCTGACCACCGGACAGCGCGTGCGGATAGCGCGTGGCAAACTCTGCGGGCAACCGCACTTCCTCTAACAGGCGAGCCACGGCTTGCGCTTCCGTTTCTCCCGGCGGCAAACCGTATAAGCGCAGCGGACGCGCAATGATTTCACCGATGGTCATGCGTGGATTCAGCGAGGCGTCCGGATGCTGAAAGATCATCTGCACCCGGCGGCGATACTCTTTATCCATCTGCGCGCGGCCTTGCAGCGCATAGCCGCAGAAGTCGAGCTCACCGCTAAACGGCACCAGTCCGGTGATCGCTTTGCCCAGCGAGGATTTCCCCGAACCTGACTCGCCCACCACGCCAAGGATCTCGCCCTGATGCACGGTGAGCGAAACCGCGTTGGCGGCACGCGTGGTATTGGCTTCACGTTTAAGCAAGCGGTCGACAAAACCTTGCTGGCCGTAATCGATGGTGAGCGCGTCCAGCGTCAGCAGCGGCTGCGATCCGGCGGCATCTTGCACCAGACGCTGCTGCGGATTTGGCACTGCTGAGATCAATTTGCGGGTATAGCTGTTCTGCGGTGCGCTAAACAAATTCTGCGTGTCGGCCTGCTCCACAATTCGCCCTTTTTCCAGCACGCAAACGCGATCGGCGACTTTCGCCACCAGCGCCAGATCGTGGGAAATATACAGTGAGGCCACCCCCGTCTCTTCGCGCAGACGTTCATAGAGATCGAGGATCTGCGCCGAGCTGATCACATCCAGCGCGGTGGTCGGTTCATCGAAGATCATGCAGTCCGGCTGACAGGCGAACGCCGTGGCGATTAAGATGCGCTGCTTCTCACCTCCGGAAACCTGATGCGGATAACGGCGCATCATGCGTGCCGGATGCTTGAGCTCGACGTCATGTAACAGCGACTCGCCCAATTCCTGCGCTTCACGTGCCGTTAAGCCGCGATGGCGCCGCAGCACTTCTGTCACCTGCTCGCCCAGCGTGAGGGTGGGATTGAGCGAAGCGCTCGGATCCTGAAAAATCATCCCCAGCTTCGCGCCGCGCAAGGCCATCAGTTTTGGGGCGGGTAAACTCAGCAGGCTCTCTCCGTTGAGGCGGATGTCGCCCCACTTCTCGCGCGCATTGCCCGCCAGCCAGCGCATGATCGCCCAGCCGAGCGTGGTTTTGCCGGACCCGGATTCCCCCACTAACCCCAGCACTTCGCCGGGCATCACGTTTAACGTAATATCGCGCAACACCGGCAGTGACTCACCGCTTTGTAACGCGTAATCAAGGCTGTAATTTTCCACCGACAGCACCGGTTCAGGCTTCACACTCATCAGTGGCTCCTTGGGTTGAGCACGTCTCGCAGCCCGTCACCCAGTAAGTTAAAACCAATCGCCACCAGCGCGATCGCCAGGCCCGGAATCATCATCATCCACGGCGCGGTGAAGAAATAGGTGCGGGCTTCGGAGACCATCAGCCCCCACTCTGGCTCGGGAGGCTGTGCGCCTAAACCGAGGAAACTCAGGGTGGCAAACAGCATGATGGCGAAGGCCACGCGGATGGTGGCTTCCACGATGATCGGTGCCAGGATGTTAGGCAGCATTTCACGCAGGATGATGTAATGCCCGGCTTCACCACGGGCAATCGCCGCGTTGATGTAATCCTGCTGCCGCGCCGCCAGCGCCACGCTGCGTGAAATACGCACCATGCCCGGCACAAACGCAATGGTGATCGCCAGCACCGCATTCATGCTGCTCTGACCCAAAGTGCTGACAATCAGCAAAGCAAACAGCAGGCTGGGAATCGCCATCACGGCATCCATAGTGCGCATCATAAATTCATCAAACTTGCCGCCCAGATAGGCGCTGGCGGTGCCCAGTACTGAACCAATCACCATGGCCAATGCGGTTGCCAGCAGTGACAGCACGATGGTCGAGCGTGCGCCCACCATTACCCGGCTGAAGATGTCTCGCCCCATTTGATCGGTGCCAAACCAGTGCTCGGCACTCGGCGGTTTGTAACGCGTCAGAATCGAGATCGACTCGGGATCAAAAGGTGCGACATGCGCGCCACCGACCACCATCAGCAGCGACAGCAGGATAATCAGTACCCCGACCGCGCCCTGCGGTGAACGCAGTAAACGTTTTAAAATATCAGGCATAGGAAATTCGCTTATCCAGAACCACATAGGCCAAATCGGCGAGGAAATTCACCACCGAATAGGTCGCGGCGAGAATCATCACACCGGCCTGAATGGTGGGCAGATCACGTGCCTGCACGGCAACAATCAGCTCACGACCAATACCGGGAATGGCGAAGATCTCCTCGACCACCACAATGCCGCCCAGCAGATAACCGACATCCAATGCCACAATGGTGATGGTCGGCAACAAGCCATTGCGCAGCGCGTGACGCCAGAGAATGCGGCGGCGCGACAGGCCTTTCAGCCAGGCGGCGCGGATGTAGTCGGTATGCAGCACATCGACCATCTCCGAACGCACCATGCGCGAAACGTGCGCCACCAGAATCAGCGCTACGGTGATTGACGGCAGGATCAGATGCTGGACGCCGCTGATGAAGTTTTCACTCAGCGGCACATAGCCGGTGGCGGGCAGAATCTGCCAGACATCAGCAAACAGCAGCAGCACCAGCGTGGCAGTGACAAACTCCGGGAAAGAGATACCGATGTAGGAGATGACGCTGACCAGCACATCGGCGGTTTTACCGCGACGTACTGCCGCCCAGATACCGAGCGGAATTGCGATCACCAGCATCAGCAACAGTGCACACACCGCCAGCAACAGCGATCGCGACAGCGCGGTCAACAACGTCGGCCCCACTTCGAGCCCATTGCGCATCGACACACCAAAATTGCCCTGCAACGCCTGGCTCAGCCAATGCCAATACTGCAACCATGCTGGCGCATCCAATCCCAGTCGTTCGCGCACCGCGGCGAGTGCCTCTGGCGTGGCGTTTTGCCCCAGCAAGGTGACAGCGGCGTCCGCTGGCAACAGCTGCGTGATGCCAAAGACCAGCAGTGACACCACCAGCAAGGTGTAGATCATTAGCAGCAGGCGTTTAAGCAGATAACTGGCTGTCACGGTCGCTCCTTACACTGCACGCTTAGGCGCTTTGTCAGTTAACCAGGTATGGTCGAGACGGAACACGGCACCACGCGGATGCAGATGATATCCGCCAACGTAATCACGGCTGGCAGCCAGCAAATCGAAGAAGGTCGGAATCAGCGAAGGCACTTCGTCATGCATCAACTGTTGTGCTTTACCGTACAGCTTGGTGCGCTGCGCATCATCGTTGGTTTCACGGGCGGCATTGACCGCACTATCGAAATCGGCGTTGTTCCAGCGTGTTTCATTCCATGACGCGGTCGAGGTGTAGAGCAGTGAGAACACCGCATCCGGCGTCGGTTGCATGTTGTAGAAACCGACGTAGAAATTGCCTTTTTTCCATACCTGATCGAGGTAAGTGCTGTGTGCCATGGTCTGCACGTCAATGCGGAAACCGCCCTGCTTAGCCATCTCGCGCAACGCGATACCCAACTGGGTGCGAGTCGCCGGTTTATCCGAGGCAATCAACGTTAAATCGAGGCCGTTGGGATAACCCGCGTCCGCCAATAAGGCTTTGGCTTTGCTGTAATCCACCGCTTTTTTCGCCAGGTTAGCGAAGTAAGGGTAAGAGGCGTTGATTGGCGTATCGTTGCCTGGCGAACCGAGGCCATCGGCAACAAAGTCCACCGATGCCGGGCGATCAACGCACAGTGCCAGCGCCTGACGCACGCGCACATCGTTAAACGGCTTTTGATCGCAGCCCATGTTCACATTGAGGAACTGACCGGATGCCACCCGCAGTGGCAGCACACCTGACGATTTGGAGAGACGCGCAAATTCGCTCGACTGCGCACTTAGCATCAAATCGGTATCACCGGAGATCAGCGCCGAGCTTTCTGCGATACCATCGGGATAGACCACCACTTCCACGCCATCCAGATACGGACGCGCCGGATCGTAGTAGTGCGGGTTGCGCTTCACCACGATTTTGCGTTCGGGATCGTAGGAAACCAGCTGGAACGGCCCTGCGCCCAGCGAGGCTTTGGTAAGCTTGTCGTACTGACCCTGCGCAATGCTGGCGGGAATGATTTTGGCATCGGGATAGGCCAGCATCACCGGCAGGTCAGCGTAAGGGGCATCGGTTTCGATCAGCACGGTGTTGGCATCTTTGGCGCTCACCGCTTTGATCGGACCGATGTTGTGCAGTGCCGGAGAAGCATTCTTTGGATCCAGCAGCGCCTGCAAACTGGCCACCACATCTGCTGAGGTTAGGGCCGTGCCGTCACTGAACTTGAGGTTCGGACGCAGGGTGAAAGTCCACTGCTTGAGATCGGCACTCGCTTGCCAGGATTGGGCCAGGTCTGCTTCGGCTTTCATCTCCTGCGTCAGGCGCGTCAGGCCGCTGTAGAGCAACTCCGCGACCAGATATTCCGGGTTGACGCGCACCTGATGCGGATTCAGCACGCTGACCGCCTGATCGACACTAATACGCAGTACGCCGCCTTTACGTGGCGTGCCGCCCGGCGTCGCGCTGGTTACCGCTGCGGCATGGGCCGAGAACGACCAGGGTAACATGGCTGCACCGGTCAGAGCGGTAGAGCTGGTGATAAACTGTCTGCGGTTTAACCCTTTCATCGCGCACATCTTCTCTTCCTCGTTAGTTTGTTAAATACCCTGGGTTGGCTGAAACTCATCGGCGAGATACGCCAGAATGGACTGCGAAAGTGCGATAACATCTGCCATCGTTGTGAACTCATCGGCGGCATGAATGCGGTTGTCGGGGCGGGCTAAACCGCCCAGTAAAATTTCCTGCATACCGGCCTGCTGAACCCAACCCATATCCGAACTGGTTGAGGATCCCCAGGGTTTAAACTCCTCCGCTTTAAAACCAAATCCCTGACTCAGTGCGGCCTGCCAGCGTGGCCAGTGCGGGCCATCAGGATTGGCCACCGGGGCCAGATGACCAATCATTTGCACGCTGACATCAAGCGCTGGGCTGCCTTGCATCGCTTGTTGGATGCAGTGGGTCAACTCCTGCCAGACGTTGTCAAACGCCTCTTCCGGGGCATAACGTCGATTGATCAGCAGTTCGAAACGTTCGGGGATGGTTGAGCCTTTGCTGCCACCCTGTGCGGCAGCCAGCGTCAACAGTGAGGTCAGCGGTTTGCCCTGATAATGCGGCGGCGCAGGCATTGCCGAGGTGCGCTGTTCCACTTCGCCTTTCAGTTGATAAAGCGCGTTCATCAGCGGCAGCGCGGCTTCAATCGCATTGATGCCGTGCAGCGGATCGCCAGAATGCGCGGAACGCCCGGTAACAATGATTTTGAGATCGATACTGCCAAAGCAGCCCGCCCAGATGCGTGGCACTGCGCCACCGTTGAAGCTCAACAGATGCCCAGCGAAGCGCTGCTGTTCCGCGAGGTAACGAATACCGGGATACAACCCGCCCTCTTCATCGGTACAAAGCAGAAAGACCGGATTGAAACGCAGCGGCAGATTGCAGGCCTGCGCTGCACGGATCGCCGCCATCGCCGCCACGATCGTCCCTTTCATGTCCGCCGCGCCGCGCCCAAACAACTTACCTTCGGCCACCGTCAGTGCCAGCGGAGGAAATCGCCAGCCATCACCCGCAGGCACCGTATCGGTGTGAAAGTAGAGATTGCAGTTTTCGGCTGCGCCACAGTTAAGCGTTGCCAGCAAATTCACTCGCTCGCCGGATGCGCTGCCATCGGGCGCTTGCCAGAGATCTTCCGGCACTGAAACACGCTCAAAGCTAAAGTGCATTGGCGCTAACAGCTGTGTCATCAGATCGGCAAATTGCCCATAGCCATTGCCCGGTGGAAAACAGGTATCCACGGCCAGCATGCGCTGCATATCGTCAGTTATCTGTGCGGTGTCATCCGCAATGGTCTCTAACGCACTGTTAAGGCGAGAATTCTGCAACATAGGATTATCGTCTGTTGTATTTCTATATAGTTTATAGATAATGCAATTCAAGGACGCAGGTCAATCGGTAATCGGAAACATGCAAAAAAACTATGACGCAGACGACAGGCCGCAATTCTCTCGTTTAAGCGAAGGGGAAGGCGCGCCATTGTATGAAGTGGTGAAACGCCATATCAGCGAATCGATCCTGCAGGGTGAGCTACCTGCGGGCACAATCCTGCCGAGTGAAAACAGCCTGGCGTCAAAATTTGGCGTGTCAGTGGGAACGGTGCGCAAAGCGCTGGCCGCGTTGACCACCGAAGGGATGTTGATGCGCCGTCGCAAAACCGGCACGGTGGTGACCGGCTGGGCACCGCTGCACAACCTGAGCCACTTTTTCCAGTATTTTCGCCTGCACGATAAAAGCGGCGGATTGCTACATTCAGAAACGACACTGCTGGATTATCAGTTGATTCAAGCTAACGAGCGGGAAGCAGAAAAACTGCAGATCGCTGCCGGAGATGACGTGATACGCCTGAAGCGCACGCGTCGGGTGAAAGGCATTGCCGCCATGCATGAAACGCTGATATTGCCTGCTGCGCGTCTGCCTGATTTCCCTCCGGCAGAACACTTGCCGCCGCTGCTCTATCGCTTTCTGTTTGAACATTACGATGTGCGAGTGGCAGCGGTACGTGAGCAGATTACGGCACAGTTGGCAAACGAAGAAGATGCGACATTGCTGGAGCTGGCATTGCCGCACGCGGTGATGGTGATAGATGAAGTGTCTTTTGACCAGAGTGCGATCCCCGTGATCCTGGCGCATCATCGTTTCAGCACCGAGCACTTCATGTATGTGAATGAAGTACGGTAAAACGGTTTCCCGCCCTGCGATTTTGCAGGGCGGGATGCGGATCCCTGGGGGCGCTAACGGCGTTATTGCGCTGCGGCGGCGGCCTCTTTCACCCAGCCATCAAACGTGGCCTGGTGCGCAGGATCCAGCCATCCACGTGGCGCTGAATGTCTTCGCTGGACGACTCTCCCTGATGCATACGCTGGTTCTGCGCATTAACATCATTAAGCGGCAGTTTGACGATCTCGAACAGTTTCGCCGCGGCAGGATTCTTTTCTGCCCAGGCTTTATTTGCCACCACATGTTCATTGTTCGGTTTGAAGCCATAATTCTTGCCATTTGGCTGCGCGGTATCTTCATTCTTCTGCGAGCCTGGCGTGACAGAATACGGCACCGTCAACCAGACCACATCTTTGCCCGGTTTTAATTCATCGCTCACCCAATAAGGTGTCCAGGTAAAATAGAGCACCGGCTTGCCGGCTTTATATCGGGTTAACGTATCGGCAATAATGGCAGAATAGTTGCCCTGATTTTGCTGTACCGTTTGACTCAGGCCATAAGCATCAATTTGTGCATTAATCACCTGACCACAGACCCAGCCCGGATTACATCCCGCCAGATCGGCTTTGCCATCTCCATTAGCATCAAAGAGTTTAGCCAGTTTCGGATCTTTCAGCTGAGAGAGATCGGTAATGTGATATTTGTCAGCGGTCTTTTTATCGATAAGATAACCCTGCGCGGCACCACTGATATAGGTGCCTTTGCGATAGAATTTTGTATCCCCGCCTGCGGCGTTGTACATATCCTTTTGCAGCGGTTCCCAGTTAACCGCCATGTAAGTGGCATCGCCCGCAGCAATCGCGGTGTAAGCCACGTTGTAATCCACTTCTTCAGTGGGTTTGACCTCGTAGCCCAGTTTTTCCAGTGCTCTGTTAATCAGCTCCGTCTGGAATGACTCTTCCGGCAAAGTACTTTGCACCGGGGAGACCGTCACACCTTTGCCCGGCAAGTCGGCAGCATACAGTGTCGGTGAACTGATTAACGCAGTGAGGGAAATCGCGAGTAGATTCTTCCTGGTCATAATTTAAAACCTTATTATTTTGGTCGATGCCAGCAAATGGCGTGAGAATATCCCTCTGCAGTGAAGAGAGATGATATGCAGCTGTCAGTAAAAGTTTAAAAGCAGAATATTACTGTTGCAGATAGTGACGTGCGTAACGAAGGCGGGTGTTGTAGGTGGAGAAAAAAGATAAGTCAGAATTCATCATTATGATATCTGGTGACAGACCCTGGTTCCTGTTATCAGGTCCGCGACATTCACTCCGGTAAATTAATCGTGCAGTTACCATAACACATTATTTTCGAGCTGCAACCGCTTATGGAATATTAGCAACGATGAAAAAGGGATGCCAAACCGGTCATCCCTTTTGTCAGAGGAGAATATTTAGAACGGACCCCAGTTGATCGCCACACCAATCAGCAACGTCACCACGCAAATCGCAAACCAGATGGCAACGACCGGTGCCACGAATTTAAGCCATTTGCCAAACGAGATATTGGCCGTGGCCAGCGCGGCCATCAGCACACCCGAGGTCGGACTGATGGAGTTCACTATCCCTTCGCCCAGCAGCACGGTTTGCACCGTCACCTGACGTGTCAGGCCGAGGTTATCGCCCAGCGGGGAGAAAATCGGGATCAACAACGCTGACTCGCCCGAACCGGATGAAATGCCGAAGTGCATCAGTGCGGCGCTGATAAACATGCCCACAGCGGCAATCGCGGGCGGAACCGGTGCCAGCAAGTCTGACAGGAAGCCAACGATCGGATCGAGAATATTGCCCTGTTGCAGCACCACCGAAATCGCGCCTGCCATCCCGACAATAAAACCGCCTTTGACCAGCTGAGAGCAGCCGGACAGGAAGGTGTTAGCAATGGCAGAACCGGAAAGGCCACCAATCAAACCGACCATGATCGACAGGATGATAAACATCGCCGACATCTCATTGGTGGCCCAATGCAGCTGCACCGTGCCGACCATAAACAGAATCAGCGTCACCGCGCAGGTCAGCAGAATGAGTTTATGACGGCCGGTAATCGCCAGCGGTTCAGCGCTTTCCACCGCAGTGTCCACACGCACCTGACCATTTTTGCGCATGCGCTTCACGGTAATAATCAGGTAAATCGCCACCGTCAACACAAACAGCAGGTTGGTAATGCCGCGCAGTAACATGCCCGAGAACAGCGGCAACTGCGCCAGATGCTGTGTCAGACCGGTGGTGGCCGGGCCGAGAAACGCCACGTTGAACCCTGCCGCGCAGGTCAGGTAGATCAGCGCCATGCCGATCACCGGCGGCAAGCCTAACGAACGTGCCACCAGCAGACCAATCGGCACAAAGGCCACCACCGAGTTTTGCACCACGCCGGTACTGCCGAGGATGGCGAAGATCACCGCGAAAATCAGGATCAGACGGGTATCGCTGATTTTGGTGCTGCGTGACAGCGAATTCAGCGCCGTGGCAATCGCGCCGGTGGCTTCAATCACCGCCAGCAGCCCGCCGGTGAACAGAATCAGGAAAATGATCGGTGCTGCTTTGATCACCCCCTGTACGATGGCCATGAAAATCTCGCCGGGATAAACACCCGTGCGCGCCACTTCATGCAGACTGCCTTTGATGGCAAAGGTCACACCATTGCGGGTTTCATGATCAAACTTGCCCGCCGGGATGATCCACGTAGCGACCGCTGCCAGCACCAGGATGATGAACAGCAGCAGATAAGGGCTCTGCTCACTCTTTTTGCCTGCGGGCTGCATCGCACTATTTTTTTCAACATTAACCTGCGACATGGTTTTCCCCCAGCATTAGACCCGCTACCAGCGCGGTGCGTGAGGCAATATCGGCAATGATGATGTGCTCATGACGCGCATGAATACCTGCACCGGTCGCGCCCAATCCATCTAAGGTTGGGATACCCAACGCTGCAGTGAAGTTACCATCGCTGCCGCCGCCCACCGATTGACCTTCCACGCTGAAACCGATCTGTTGTGCCACGGCTTGCGCACGCTGCATGATCGCCAAAGACTCTGCGCTCTGGCGCATCGGTGGACGTGATTGTGCGCCGGTAATCTTCAGCTTAATGCCCGGTAAGTGCGGCTGAATCTGGGTGATTTCGGCGTGAATGCGCTGGGCTTCCTCTTCGCTGGTGACGCGCGTATCGATGCCCAGCACCGCTTTATCCGCCACCACGTTGATGCGATTACCGCCCTGCGCAATACCGACGTTGACGGTGGTGCCACGATCCGGTGCGTTCAAACCATGCAGGAACAGCACCTGATGTGCCATCTCCTGCACCGCGCTAATACCTTCTTCAGGGTTGTTACCTGCATGCGCGGCCTGGCCGGTGACCACGATTTGATATTGGCCCGTGCCTTTGCGCGCAACCTTCAGCGCACCGGTGCCAGCCACGGCGGGTTCCACCACCAGCACTTGCGATGACCCTAACGCATGACGGGAAAGCCACTCGCTGGAGCTTGGGCTGCCCACTTCTTCGTCGCTGCCACAGAGGAAAACGATGCGTTTCCCTGCCAGCAAGTCGTGTTCTTTTAACGCGCGCGCCGCCCAAATCGACTGCACCAGGCCGGCTTTCATGTCCAGAATGCCGGGGCCATAAAACTTGCCGTCTTCCTCGCCCATCGGCAATTCGCCTTCATCCCAGACGGTGTCAAAATGGCCGAGCACCACGGTTTGATCGTCGCCGGAGCCCAGCGTGAACTTTAGGTGGTTCCCGTAGTGTTCCTGTACATCGATTTCCGCATCAATACCCAGACGCTTAGCAAACAAGGCACGTAGCACATCGCCACATCGATCCACCGCTGCCTTGTTCATGGAGGGTGACTCTGCTGCCACCAGGGTTTTGATATCTGAGAGAATGTCGTCTGAATGCTGTTGCAAATAACTTATTATATTTTTCATTACTTCTGTCCTCACCAAGTGAATCCCGAGTATGAGGATAAAATTGCGCTTAAAAAATGGGTATAAAACGTTATTATTGTTGACCTGAGAACAACAGATAATGAAAACCTATGGCAATGCTGCTCTATCCTGACAAGTCCATAAGATACTTGTATGAAGTCGGTGTCCATGGCGGCATTCGCCGTGCGGCGGAAGCTCTGGATGTCGATCCCGCGGCCATCAGTCGTCAGCTTTCGCAGCTGGCGCGTGATATGCAACTGCCGTTGCTGGAGCGGCGTGGACGCAATGTGGTGCTCACCGAAGCGGGGAAATTGCTGGCTGAGGATTATGCGCAAACGCATCAACGCAGAAGCCACCTGGAAAGGCGTCTGCGTGATTTGCGCCATAAACGCGGCGGCTCGATCCGTATGCGTGTCGGCCAGGGGATGGTCGATGAGGTGGTGAAGTATGTCTTGCGGCCTTTTTCACAAAGCTATCCTGAAGTGTTCATCGATATTTTATCGGGCGATATGCAAACCACGGTGAGCCTGATCACCCGTGGCGAAGTGGATATGGCCGTGGGTTTTGGCCCCCTGGGCCCGCCAGGCGTGAAGTGCCACAGTTACCTGCGCGGCCCCATCTGCGCCATTGTGCATCGTGATCACCCCATCGGATTGTATCAACAGGTGGATGTCAGCGATCTTGCCGAATATCCACTGATTGGCATGGACAAAGACTTTGGTATTCAGAGCTATATGAACGTCATGTTTAATCAGGAAGGATTGGTGTTCACGCCCGCCTACAGCTGCAACCTGTTTTCCAGTGCCATTGCGCTGAGCCAGGCGGGAATGGGCATTGCCTTTATGACCACTAAAGTGGTGGAAGACGCCCTGGCATCACGCAATCTGATCGCGGTGCCGATCAATCATCGCATCGCCCGCGAGAGCCAATGCCATCTGTTACGCAGCGCCGACCACCGCTTTACCCCAGCGGCACAGCACCTTTGGCAGCTGCTGTGCCAGTTTTTTGAGGGCAGTTCACATGACGCTTAATGTGGGAGATGCCACTGCACGTTAGCGACGATTAACGTATCCAACGTGGAGGCAGACCTTATATTGAGCGAACGATTAATGACCCGTGCGAGCGCCCGCTCTAAATCCGTGTTCACTTGCTCGCCAGGCGATAACGAATGCAACGATCAAGAGTGCGACCAGTACTGGCGGGAACGACAGCGCGCCCCAGTGATTCAACAAAATGCCGCCGGTGATGCCGCCCGCCGCAATCGCGCCGTTCCACGCCACCACGTTCATGGAAAGTGCGATATCTGCGCCTTCTCCGGCGGTATCCGCGAGTGCCGTTTGCAACAGGGTAGCTGCCCCGCCGAAGGTCAATCCCCACACGGCAACACCGAGATACAGCGCCGCTGGAATGTGCGAAAAGCCCATAAATCCCAATGAAACCAGGGCAAATACCGCCAGACTCACCAGTACGCTGCTGCGTAAGTGGTGATCGATCAGCCGCCCGATCACAGCAATCGCCAGCAGCGCGGAAAGCCCGAACACCAGCAGCACGACATCCACTTGAGAACCCAATCCGGCCAACTGCAGAAACGGGGCGATATAGGTATAGAGAATATTGTGAGCCAGCATCCAGGCGATCACCACACTGAGCACGGGTCTCACACCTGGCGTGGTGAGCACCTTCAATAGCGGCATACGTTCATGGCGCGATTGCCCCGGATAATCAGGCACTTTGGCCAGCACCCACACCACCAACACAAGGGTTAAGGCAGAGATAACCGCAAAGGCACTGCGCCAGCCCAGCACGCCACCCAGCCAGGTGCCGAGCGGCAAGCCCAGTGACAAGGCAATGGGCGTGCCCACCATGGCGATCGCCATCGCTTTGCCCTGCTGGTGAATCGCCACCATCCTGCGGGCATAGCCCGCCAGCAGACTCCATGATAATCCCGCTGCTACGCCAGCAAAAAAGCGTGCCGTTAGCGTGAGCCAGTAGTTTGCGGACAGCGCCGTAATTGAATTGAAAATCAGGAATCCGGCGATAGCCAGTAGCAATACATTTCTGCGCCGCCAACTCTGTGTCGCGATGGTCAATGGAATTGCGGCGATCAGCGAGCCCAGCGCATAAGCCGTGACCGTCTGCCCCGCCAGCGCGTTAGAGATGTTCAGTCCCGCCGCCATTTGCGGCAACAGCCCGGCAGGCAAGGTCTCGGTGATGATGCAAATAAAGCCCGTCATCGCCAGCGCCAGCAGAGCCGATATCGGCAGCGGTTCTGTTGCTGCATCTTGCTCAGTGAGTGCGAGTTCTTTTTCCATAATTCCTTCTGAAATCATTTATGTATCGAGTGGTATATATTTAGGGGTGCAATGTAGCCTTGTTTAGGTTAAAGGGAGCGATCTGGATTTATGTAACGATCGATACACTAGTCAGGCAGGTTCGCTTTGTCAACGAGTTATGTATCGTTTAGTATAGTAATCCACTGCACGCATTAAACAGGAGGACGCGATGGCGACGATGGGACGCCCGAGAACATTTGATCGAGACCAGGCGATCGAACAGGCGATGTATCTGTTTTGGCAGCAGGGCTACGAATCGACTTCGCTTACCCAGCTCAAAGCCAGCATCAACAACGGCATTTCCGCACCCAGCTTTTATGCCGCGTTCGGTTCTAAAGAGGCACTGTTTCGTGAGTGCGTGCAGCGCTATCTCGCGACCTTTGGTCAGGTAACGGAATTTCTGTGGGATACCCGCCTGACGGGACGTGAAGCCGTGGAAACCTCGTTGCGACGCTCAGCGCAGATGCAGTGCGAGCCAGGCCATCCCACCGGATGTATGGTTGGGCTTGGTGCCATGAGCGCCACCTCTGCCGAACATGCCGCCGTGACCGAACCGCTGACACGCTCGCGCAATCGTACCCGAGCCGGAATCACCGCCGCGATAGAGCGTGCCGTTGCCGCAGGCGAGTTGCGGCCGAACGTTGATGTCAGCGCGCTGGCGGCATCTTTCAGCACTTTTATGTTTGGTTTATCGATTCAGGCACGCGACGGCGCCAGCATTGAGGAACTTAACCAGGCGATTTCGCAGATGATGTGGATGTGGGATGCGAATAGATAAGGTGAGATCAGAGTGTTCTGCTTAAACAAACGGATTCTGTTCGCCCAACATAAGGGCCGTAGTTTTCAATCTGCTTAAAGCCGTGTTTAAGATAAAAATCCACGGCGCGAGTGTTGATGGCGCGTGTTGAAAGCTGAATTTCTTCGAAGCCTACACTCACTGCCCACCGCTGCAAATGTTCTAACAGCGCCGCCCCCACGCCGTATACGCTGCGATCCGAATACATGCGTTTTAGTTCTGCGATGTCATGCGATAACGGCCGCAGTGAAGCACATCCTACCGCTCTCCCCTGCTGATCTTTTGCTAACACCCAGATGGAGCGTCTTTCATTCAAGGCTTCAGCATTAAAGTGGCTCTTTCCGTTGTTCCCGGTGATGGCCGCCAACTCTGTAGAGAGTTGTTCAATCAGACGTTGGGATTCAGGGGCGAGGGCGTCAGCGGACTCAATGGTGATCATAATGGGCGATCTATTCCTGATGTGCGGCGATGATGCTCATCGCCTCCGGATTAACTTGCAGTCAGCACGTTAAACCGGAAGCGCTTATCTGCCAATTACTTTTGTTGCTGCTGTTTGGCTTCAGCTTCTTTTTGCTTCTTACTCGCCATGTGATGGCCCACGACACACCCCCCTACCGCGCCCATCACGGCATGGTGCGCAACATGCCCCGCTGCGGCACCAATCATCGCGCCTTTCAGGCATCCTTGTGCTTCCGCCTGAGCGCTAACAGCTAAAAACAGGCCTAAAGTGATAACCAGCTTTGACAGATTTTTCATACAACTGTGGTTCCGAAATGGGATGAAGCTGAGTACGTTACCGATAAATTTGTTTGAATTCGTGCACTATTCGCTGAGGCACACCAATGATTGCGGGCTGTTGATGAATGGTTGTTGATTGGGTGCTGCAATGGGGTTTCGTCAATCACCCATTCATCAATCACACACGGCACATCGTCATGCTGTTCGATGCCTGGAAGGGCTCTGATTAAGACTGTGAGTGATGCTACAGCAGATGATAGCGCCGCGCGAAGTCAATAAGTTCCACTACGGAGGTGATGTTCAACTTTAATTTGAGGCGATGTTTATAGGTGCTGACGGTTTTTTCACTGAGCGACAGTTGCGCACCAATCTGTTTATTGCCCATGCCTTTTGCCAGCAAAATCAACACCGTCATTTCGCGCGCGGAGAGCATGCGTAAGCGTTGCTCATCACTGGCGCCATAGCGACGATGGGCTGCCGTCGGAAAATCCTGCGCTGGGGCGAAACTGTAGCCGCGCATTACCATGCGCACCGCCTCTTTGAATTCGCTGAGTTGATCCGAGGCGATGACATAGCCATCGGCGCCCGCGTCCAGACAACGCTGCGCGAAATGCCCACTGTGCGGTGTCGCTATCACCAAAATTTTCATGGCACCACTGAGTGCGCGAAATGCGGACAGCAGCGTTAATCCTTCGATGTTGTTGATGAGATTGACCACCAGCAAGTCCGGACACCGTCGTTGAACCTGATCCAGCGCTTCAACCTCAGGCAAGCAGTCAGCCAAGACGGCGATGCCGCTGTTTTTCAGCGCCATCACGCGTTCGCGGCAGTGGTCTGGGTGGTCATTGATAATAATGGCGGTTTTCATGGCGTTCTGATGTTCCTTTCAGAGGGTGAATAAACGTCCTTGCATGCTTATCACCATATCCCGCGAACGCTGTATCGGCTGTAGGAGAGTACTTATCTGTTGAGCAAAAATCCGGCGACAAGATGCCACCGGATATCCGTGATTACCAGCTCCAGCGCACACCGAAAGCCGCATTCCACGGGCTGTTCATATGCCGTCCTTTGCTGGTCGCTGCTTCGGTATAAAGCTGTAGATCTGGTTGAAGCTGAGCAGACATCCCCAATGTCATCTCAGCGCGCGTACCGGCCAGATCATTGCTGAAACGCTGATCGTTAAGGGTCATACGGTTGTTGCTTTCCAGCTCCTGAATCGCTGATAACCGTACCCACGGCGTTAACTGCGCCCCCTGGGATAAGGTCAGTGACTTGCCCACGACGCCGTGCAGCGCAACTTGTTGCGAGCGTGCCGAACCGCTACGGGCAGCCAGGCCATTATCAAAGCGGAAACTATCACTCTTCGCCCACAACGTGCTCAACTGTGCCGACGGCTCAACGAACCAGCCATCATCAAGTTGCAGTTTGCGTCCCGCCTCAAAGGAAAGACCCAGTGCGGGCACACTAAATCCACCTTTGCTGCGTTCACCGTCCGACATAACGGCATTGGCGCGTGCGTTGTAGTGGTTCAACTTCAGCACGCTGTCGGTAAACCAACCGTCCTGGTGCAACCAACTGCTGTAAGCACCCAGATAGAAGCTGTTGATGCTACCGGTGCTGCCCCCTTTGAAATCCAGATCGCTATTGCTGATACCGCTGAACAAACCGTTTATCACCTGACCGGATTCCACCGCACGCGCGCTGTCCACGCCAAGGGTCACACTCTGCTGATTTTGCTGATACGCCACACCGGCCTGATTATCGACCCGCATTTTGCTGCCACGGGTTTGAATCCATGCTCCGCCCTCACGGTTCCCTTCACGCACTTCACCCAGACGGCTGCGTAAGGTACTCAGTTCGCTGTACCATGCGGTGGGAATGGCGTTCACCAGACCCAGAGCGCTGGCGGCGGTGGGCGATGGCAACGGCGTTCCCCCACTGTTGGTCTTCGCCGCTAACACCCAGTTATTGCCGCTTTTTTGCAAGGCGTAACGGTATGCCCCGGCGTCCACTGCACCGCCGGCCAGTCTGAAGACTCCCGCGCCACCGCCACTGGTCACCAGCGTCACAACACCCTTTGAGGTACTGGGTTCTGCACCGCTGTTCTTCACCGACAGTAAATGTGAGCCACTGATATCACCGCTGACATCAATACGATCGGCACTCAGCGCAGCAATATCGCTATTCATCACGAAACCGCCGTTACCGCTGAGCGTACTTAACGCAAGTGTTTTAAACCCGGAGGTCGCGTCACTAAAGGTTACGGTGCCGTTATTATTCAGTTGGTTGAGTGATGAGTCGCCATTGAGCAACCAGCGACTGCTGCCATCAATACTGAAGCTGTCTAAACCAGTCACCGTACCTGCCAGCGAGGAACCACTGTTCAATGCCAGTGCGATGCGGCTGGTGGTGTCAGTGCGGACGTTACCGGTGAGTACCGAGCCATGGCTGGCGGTGACTGCGGCTAAGGCATTGCTGTTGCCCTGTAATACATTGCCACTGCTGTTCACCTGGGTATTGTCCAGCGTGATATCGCTGACAATACCGTTGATACCCGACGTCACCAGTAAACCGATACCGCTACTGCTGTTAGCACTGAGTTTACCGTTGCTCAGCGTCAGATTACCCTCACGTACCCAGCCCGCCGCCGCATCACTCCCGAGGGTAGTCACGGTTAACCCATCACCCTTTATGGTTGAGCCGGGATAGGCCAGCAGTCCGGCCGCGCCATCTCCTGCAGTGGTAATCGTGGTGTTCATTAATGAGATCACCCCGCCGCGCGCGGCAAATACGCCAATGCCACTGGTGCCTTGCGTGGTGATGGTATTGCCACTGCCACTGACTTCATTCTCACTGTAAAGCCCGTAACTGCCACTGCCTGATGTACTCAGCACACTGTCATTGACAGTGGCTTTGCCGTACTGCGCGTTGAGGGCATGCGCGACCGCCCCCTCCGTGGTGATGGTGCTATCGCTGAGGGAGAGGGTGGTATCTGCTTGCGCTAACCAGATGCCATCTCCGTAGGTGCCATGGGTCGTGATTTGACTATTGCTGACCTTCGCATTGGAGTAATTGTTCACATCCATGCCTTTGCCCGCTTCACTCAGCAATTCGACTTTATCCAATATCGCATCACCATCCAGCAAATAGATGGCATCACCTTGCTCGGCGCTGACTGTGCTGTTGCTTAGCGTGATACTGCCATGCGCACTGTGAGCGGGATTGTAAATTTCAATACCGCGCACAGTGCCCGTCGCGGTGATGGCTATGTCAGAAAAGGTGAGATCTTCCGCCCCCATCATGATGGGCGGTTTATCGGTGAGTGTGGCAAGGGTAACAACAGACCATGAGCCCGCAGTCAGGGCTAACAAGCAGTGGGTGGAGAGTAACGTACGTTGAAATGCCATAATCGCTTCCTTTTTTAATGGCGTGGTGGGTGAACAGCGCGCAGCAGTACGCCGCTCGCGGGAGTCATTCCCGCGAGCGGCGTACTGGTTAATGGGGTGAGTTGATCATGCTGAGGCTAAAAGTGGCTTCACTGAATCACATCTAACGAAAAGCTGCTGCTGAACTGGGTTGATCGGCTCACCGTTGCCGCATCCATACTCAATTCAGGTTCGAGCTCCAGCCTGGCAGTAAAACTTTTACCGCTGAGGGGTAAGCCACTGCGGCTTGCTTCAAAGCGGGTATTGGCTTTGAGTTGCAACGAAGAGGCCACGGCTTTATCGCCCGCCGTAATATCCCGTAGTTGAATCGACTGGCCGTCTAACTGCGCATCAGAGAGCCGTACTTTAAGACGACCGTTATCGCCATAACGCAAGCTGCCATCGGCTGCACGGTCACCTTGCACCGCCAGCTTAATCGGCTGTGCAAACGGGCAGACCACGCTCAGCGTCATGTTACGTTTACCCGGCGAATAGGTGGCACCGTTCCACTCCATCTGGCCGCGCGACTGCCGACCATAATCAACCGAGCTATTCCCGACGGAGACTGAACAACGGGGGTCGACTGGCACCAGAGGAGGTGGAACTTCCGACGTGCTGGCACGCAGCGGATTGATCATCAGCAGACTCAGCGCTAGCAGCGACAGTAAATTTTTCATTTCATCTCTCCGATTAGCGACAGATCGCGTTGGCAGTTTCAAACAGTTCATTCGCGGCGGCCTGCTCTGGCAGATCCAGACGGAAGCTGCAAAGGGTTTTGCCGGAACTTTGCACATCCATCTTGCCGGCGTTATCGGCATCGGTAATAAAGGCACGTCCCTTCTCGTCCACCACCGTGACAAATTGTCCTTCCTGGTTGAACACCGCGGTGCTGTAAGTCATCGGTTTGCCGTTCGCATCGGTGAGCGTGGCGAGCACACGGCGGTTACGAATCACTTCAAAGTTGAGGTGACTGACCGCACCACGCGCGGCCTCGGTTTCCGCCCAACCATTGGCAATATCGACGTTCTTCGGCAAAGTGCGGGTATCGACCTGTATGGTCGACTTCTGGAAACCGCTGACGGATGGGATCACGGCATAACCCCGGCTATCTGTCCACGCAGGGCCGCCAGGCGTCTCCAGCCGCACCCCTTTCTCTTTCCCTACTTTGGCGATGGCAAAGGTATCAGTCACTTTATAAGCAGAAGGCGTAATGCCACCGCCATGTGCCACCAGCGAACCGCTGGCGCGGGTGTAATAGCTGGTGTAATGGTCACTGTCGGTACTGACGCTGCCAGAAAGCTGGCTGATCGGCGTCACCATATCGATACTGGCGGTACCTGAATTACGCTGGCTGCGGAAATCGCGATCCGTTGCCAACGACCACCCGCGATCCTGGCTAGCACGATTGTCGTAGCGCACGCCGCCGCGCGTACTGTGCTTGCTGGTACTGAGATAACTACTGGTACTTTGATCGTTGCCCAGCGGAATACTTACCGACAGGTACGCACGCATATCCCCTTCGCGCTGACGACCGCCGCTATCCTTCTCCAGACTCAACCCGACATAGCTGCGCCCAAATGATTTACTCCAGCTGCCACGTAAATAGGTGATGGCATCACCGTTAAAGGTACTGCTTCGCGCCCATGAGAAACTCAAACTGCCCAACATGTCATGTGACCAACCCAGACCCAGGCCAATCTGATCGCGGTTTCGATCACCGGCTGATTGCTTCTCACGCACCAGCGCATCACTCAGTTCACGGTAGCCGATGGTTTGGCGCGTGTAGTTGATGTTGGCTGTGACTCTCTCGCTGACAGGCTGGCTGAAGCTGATGCTGGCCAGTACACCCTTATTGGCATGACGATTATCTTGCGCACCGGTAAGCTGCACACCGAGCATGCTCTGCTTCCACAGTTGGGCATCCAGCGTGGCGCCAAGTGCACGCCAGGGATCAGAACCAAACACGCCGCCGTTCAACATCGTGCCAGGTGAAAGCATCCAGCCGTTCGACAGTGTCGCCATCATGGGCGCTTCGCCACTTCCCTGCTGGTCCAACTTACCGACACCAAACGACAGCCCCGGCGCGACTGCACCGCCGTTTAACAACAGTGCCGAAGCCGGAACAATGAACTGGCGTTTGTCTCCGTTACTCCCCGTTAAGGTCACGACCAAATCGGTGCGGGTGTTGAGCAGCGGAAAGCCCTGTAACCGGAACGGCCCTGCTGGCACGGTGGTGCTATACAACAGCGCCCCCGATTGACGGACTTCCACCACGGACTGACTGTCAGCAATGCCTTCCACTAAACCTGGCCCGCCACGATCGCCCATTAACGCCTGTTCCGGGAACATCTGCACACCCCATACCTGGCCAGCACCAAACATCGAGTTGCCGAGGCTGATCTGCCCGGCTTGCATCACTTTTTTCAAGCCCGCAAAGGTGCGTTGCGCGTAAGCATTCTGATGCTGGAAATTATCGACGCCATTAAAGCGGCTAAAGGTCTGGCGGCTACGAAAGATCCAGTCCCCTGCGTTAAACCCGGCTTCCGTTCCCAGCTGCATAAACTCCAGCCCTGCCATGGCGCCGGTTGAACCACTGTATTGCGCTTCGTAGTTCAACAAACCGGCCGTACCGCCGTGCTGCCAGTGGGTTGTCTCTGCCTCCGGATTGATCGCCTCCGAAGACACCACCAGCTCAATACGCGATTCGCTGGAGTCCAGGTTCCATTCGGTTTGCGGCCAAACGCTGTTGAGGTCGAAACAGCTCTCTTCCGGTTTCATGCCGGGAGGCGTTTTCAGACCCGCCGCGTGAATGAAATCGGCATTGACGCAGGGCTGACCCTTTTCATCAAACTGCACTGCGTGACGTCCACGTTTCTCACCATTGACCTTCAGCTCTACCGTGCTGTTGCCGGGCATAAAACGCGGTGCTGCCGCGAACTCGGTCGCCAGCGAAGCCGGTAGCCCTTTGGCTTTGAGTGATTCCACATCAAATTCGGTAAACGCTTCCGCCCCTTCGAGCGTGCTGCACGTACTGCACAACACACCGAATACGGCAATCGCCAGGCGCGATATTTTAAATGGTTTTAATTTAGGGGACGGCTTCATCGCGGTTATTTCACCAACTGCGCGTCATACGGCTTTTCGCTAAAACCCCAGACATTGGTGGGAATGATGCGGATGCTGGTGGCGGTGCCGCCCTTTTGGCCTTTGTCCAGCGTGAAGCTGGCGGACTTGCCCGGCAAAATATAGGTTCGTGGCATGGTCCAGGTGCTGTTATCCGGCAGCGTCGTCACCTGCGGGCTGAAGCGCACCACGTAGGGTGAGTCATTCACTGCGGTTAGCTGGTTACCGGCCTGCTTCCAGGTCAGTCGCTTCCAGGGCGCTTCATCTTTCGCCAAACCCGCCGGGCGAATCAGCACCGGCAGGTTCTGGCGAATTGACATACGCACCTGATTCTCACCTTTGTTTTGCGGCGGTACACCTTCAAAGGTGACGCGCCCAAGGTGTTCAGTTTTCAGCGGCGTTTTTTCCGTCATAATAAAACGCACTAGCTGTTTTTTGCCCGCCTCGACGCGAGCAGCTGGCGGCGTCACGGTGACCAGGTTGGTGATATTATCGTCTTCAATATTCAGTAAGCCCGTGACCAACAGCAGCGGCGTGTTGTCGGTATTTAACACATTCATTGAAGATTCGCCCTCTGCCTGGTCGATAATGGCCACCGGCAGTTGCGGCACCATACCGGTAGCCAGTGCAGCGGACGAACTTAAACACAGGGCAACGGCCCCGAAATTAAACAGGGATGGCAATTTCATCGTCGACTCCGATTATTCGGGCGCATATAAAGGCGCGTTTAATATTATTTAGCGCGAAAACTTTCTGAGAATGAGCTTTCGTCTGCGTGGGATTCATTATGCGAAATAGAATAATGCGGCTATAGCAGATAAGGCTTACCATCTTGTCAGTAAATACTTACAACGTTCTTAAGAAAGCGACAAATAAAAAGCCCCGGAGAATCCGGGCGATAATAAATAAACAATACGATGTTACGGCAGATACACTAGCTCAAGCGAACTTAACCCATTCAGCTGTTGGTCGTTTTCATATCAAGGGCCAATTTTTCATTCAGATAAACCTGAACGTCCAGCTTGCCGCTTAATTATTCGAGAGGTTTAGTTCGGTACAATGACCTGCCGCACACTTCTTACTTATTCAACAAACTGCCAACACTGCTTAAGGAAGGTAAACCAATTCCAACGTTGCCAGTCCGTCTAAATGCACTGTATTCGTCAAATCAAAAGCTGATTTCTGATTAAGATATGCTCTGACATTCATCTTGCCATTATAATCTTTAAAGGCTGCTGGTGTAGTGGTACCTGCTGTACCCCAAGTGTTATAACTTTTAACAGTCCCTACGTGCCACATGGTTCCATTTGCAACTGTCCACGTCCCTGTAGTCGGGTCATTTGTGCGTTTATTCAACGTCGCAACTGAATTCCCATCAGCAGTAAACGAGGTTGTATCTAATGTAAGAGTATATCCTCCTATTTTTGTTGTCCCTTGCAGACCAAGACCGACAACACCACCGCCGGTCGTTCCAGCTGGTGCATTGCCTGCATTTTGCCCCGACCCCTCAGTCACTCCCGCAGCTGTATTAGGGCGTCCATTAATTGCAACCACTGCTACTTTGGTTGGAGCTGTACAATTAATTGCTAAGTCCAGCTGATGGTTCGCAAGAAGTGTATATCCAGTAGCGTTCAGATCAGCTGGACTCATCGTACCATAGTCAACGACACCGCCACCGCTCAGGGTTGGCGTACAGGTGCCCGGGTCAATGCGGCCAATCACTTTCACATCCACATTCGACGCCGCCTGAACATTCAGCGCGGTAGTGGCCATCACGGCCAGAGCCAGCAGGGATTTTTGCATCATTTTCATTATTTAATTCCTCATCAATGAGTTTATGAAGGTTTACCGTGCTGTCCGTTTCAGAGAATTTCTGTCACGCTAATGCAGCGGCTTGATGGCTATTATGCGTGGGAGTCATGTGGCGAAATATCAGCGAAGGATTAGCAGGCTGTCAGTAAATACTGACGAATAACAGTTTGGGCAGAATGAAAATAAAAATGCCCCGGGGAATCCGAGGCAACGTCTGACAATCAGCGGGTTTCCCGCGATACAGAAAATAATCAGCGCTCTAGCGCCGCCAGCTCTGCGTTCACTTCGCCACGCTTTTGCTGTGCTTCGAGCAATTCGTCATTTTTATGGCTGAGCTTGCGTTGTAATTTAGTGATCTTTTTTGCGTCATCTTTAGCACGAGCAAGGTCAATTTCCTGCTGAATCTTTTTGATTGACTGCTGCTTTTCACTGATTTTATCGTCAAGTTGCGTCAGCTCATGACGGGTATTCGCCAGCGTTCCGGCATGCGTGCAGTGCGCGTTAAGTTCGTCCAGCGCCTTGCGCAATCCTGCCTCTTTTTGTACGTGCTGATGCTGCTCGGCCAATTGTAATGCCTGAGTCATCTCCGCACGACGAACTTCACAGCTTTTTTCCGCATAAGCGGGAGCCGCAGCCATCATCACCAGTGTTATCATACTCGCTGCTCGAATCTGAGTATTGAAGCGCGTTGAAAGGGGTAATGTGTTCATAAGGTGTATTCTTCCTGATTGACATAAAACCATCCCGCCTCTGCTGAATGGAATAAAAAATGGAATGTTAGAAAAGATGATCGCGGTATTTAAACAATTCTAAATCGGTGGTCAGCCCCAGTTTTTTCATCCCCGATTGCTTGTGGCCGCTGATGGTTTTACGGCTGCGTTTCAACTTCTCCGCGATCTCAATCACCTGCATGCCATCAAGGAAACAACGGATCACTTCCGCTTCACGCGGTGATAACAGCGTATCCAGTCGCGAAAGCTTCTCGCCGTTGGCGTAATACAGCGGCCCATCTAATACCGCGCCATCGCGCTTTCGCACCGGTATTTTGCTTAATTCACTTTCAATGTTATCAGGAATAAAGCGCAGCCCGCTGTCAATCACGCGAATGGCTTCAAAATAAGCCTGCGCCTCTTCACGCTTAGAAATATAGCCTTTTATTCCACTCATAAAGGCGGCACGTATTACCGCCAGGCTTTCCATGGAGGACGAAAGTAAAATCTTTAATTTTGGATGGCGTGATAAAATCTGTTTGATTAACGACAAGCCATCTAGCTCATCGCCACCCAAAATATAATCCAGCACCAGCACATCAGCAGTGTTCTTTTGCAACCATGATAAGAGTTCATGGCTATGGGAAAAGCTACCGGTGATCTGCATATCGGGATAGTGGCTGGCTGCCATTTCCAGTGATAATCGAATCATCGGGTGGTCATCCAGTAATACCACCGTTATTTTTTCACCCGCGTAACGAATCATCAATCTCAACCTCATCAGTCAGCCAGAATAAACAACAAAATACGTTTTATTGTGCGCTGATCGTAACGCAAGGCGAGACCATTCTGAGTCAACAGTTACTGATTAAATGGTAGGAATTTACTTACACAGCCATGGCAAATCCTAGTGCCATCAAACTTCTCTGACAGACGTCGCTAAAACAAGACCGCGCCTGGCCTACTTCACGCCACAATTTCGCACAATACCCCCAGATTATTCTGACACGTCAATAACGCCCTGCCTGTTTTGTTTATTGGACTTTTCCTGATTAGGAACTCAGCGGATTATTATGAAATTCTCTCACCTGCTATCGCATCTCGTACTGATTTATACCCTGCTTTTCGCGAGCGGCAGCATTGCGGGTGGCGTACCGTTAGTGTTAACGCCCCGTATTGAGGTTAACCCGCCTGCGGTCACCTTGAATGCCGATGTCAGCCACTGGTTGCAACGCCACCCACGTATTAACGTCGGGGTTTGGGGTGTATCGCAGCCCCCTGTCAGCCTGGGGGTCGAGCGTGGTGTGCTAGCCGGTATTGATGCCGATTATTTATCCGTCATCGAATCAACCCTGAATGTGCATTTCCAATTGCTCTATTTCCCGACACGCAGCGAAGCGCTGAGCGCGTTACATCACGGTGACATCGACATGCTGGCCATCTGGCGTCCCGCTCTGGAGAACAACCGTACCGTTGCCGCCTCCTTGCCGTGGCTGCACGATCAGGCCGTGGTGTTACATTCCGATCAGAATCTACTTCAGCAAACGGAAATTGAGAACGGGTTATTGGCGTTAATGCAGGACTAACAGCATCAATGGGACCCCTATGGTGCCTCACCAAATAGTTTTTTGGATTATTACCATGCAGTACAGCGACTGGCTACCGGTGAGTCCGGTGCGATTGCCATTAATCGCACCACCGCCCACTACCTGGCACGCGACTTAAAGCTTGATAATGTCTGGCTGACGCCGGATGCAACCTTAGGTGCGCTGAACTTCAGCTTTGGGGTGAACAGCCGTGCGCCACAATTACTTACCGCTATTGACCAGGTGCTGGATGCCCTGCCGCTGGTGAGTCGGTTGCGCATTTCTCACGATTGGGGGTTGAATCACGACACCGCTGAAGCGTCACGTGTGCTGGCGTTAAGCCCTGAAGAGATCACGTGGTTAACCGAAAACCAACCCGTCAAAGTGGTGCTGGATAGCCGCCTTGAGCCTTACAGCTTCATGAATGCCCAGGACAAGCCCGATGGCCTCTCCATCAATCTGCTGAGATTCATTAGCGATCGCTTTGGTATTGCTTTTGACTATCATGTCATCAACAGCGATCAGGAAAAGGCTGCTTTTCTCGCGCGCTATCCTCAGGCGCTAGTCAGCCAGGCTTTTAGTGTGCCGGGTGAAGATGAAGCCACTGCGCCCCGGCTGCAAACCGGTACGCCATGGTTGGTCACACCGCCTGTACTGTTGATGAATCGTCAACACGAACGTCCCTTGTCTCTGCAAGATTTGTCAGACGAGAAGATTGCCATCGTAAGACAAAACCCATTAATCCCCTGGCTACAAACCTGGTACCCCACGCTGCAATTGGTTGAAGTGGAGAACCTGCAAACGGCACTTCACCTGCTAAAACAGCAGCAGGTGCGTGCGGTGGTGGCCTCACAGTTTGCCGCGCAATATCATTTGAAACGCACGGGTATCGGCTCGCTCTATCAGGCATTGGCGTTGCCCGTAAAGCCGCTGAATATCAGCTTTGCGGCGAAACGGGAAAATCCGCTGGCCTTGAGCGTGACCAATAAGGCATTGCAGCAGATCACCCCGAATACGCTGACCCATCTGGCAGCATCATGGCGTGATACCCTCCCGGCCCCCGAGCAGAGTCATTACGATGCTGAGACCTCATGGACACTTTTTATCATCATCATCACCGCCCTATTGATAGCAGGCTGTCTCTTTTTGTGGGTGACTCGCCTGCGCAACAGCCTGAAAACCGTGGCCCGGCATCTGCAATCCAAAGAGGCGTTAATCGAACAACTGGAGCTCGCCACTGCCGAGAATCAACAGGTATTGCACTCACGCAACCAATTTATGAAGAGTATGGGCCATGAAGTGCGCACGCCGCTCAATGCCATGATGGGGTTGCTGGAGTTGGAACTCGGCCGATTGCAGCAGCAAAAATTACACAATGAGAATGTGCAAACCGCTTATGAGTCCGCCTGTATTCTTTTGTCACGGGTGGGGGATGTATTTGATATCTTCCGTGCCGAAGCGCGTGATAGCAATAATCACAGTCGGGTGGTGAATATCCCATCACTGCTGCACAGCACGGTGGCACTTTTTCGCCAGCAGGCGGAAGATAAAGGGCTGCAAATCAACGTGACCGATGCGCTGCCAGCCCCGATGTTTGAGTTCGATCCGCTGTTTATTATCCGTATTGTCTCTAGCCTGCTGCGTAATGCCATTCAACATACCGGGCAAGGGGAAATTGCAGTGGCAATCTACCCGCTGGAAACCCTGCCCGATGGGTGCCATCACCTGGTCATTGAAGTGAGCGACCAGGGCAACGGGTTTGATGCCGCCACCGCACTCATGAACAGCGCAGAGGTGACAGAGGAAGCCGACGAACGCGACTGGGCGCTGACCGGCTTCAGCCTCGCAGCCTGTCAGCGGATGGCACATGCGGCTGGCGCGGAGATTACCGCTGAAGTGGTGGCAGGCAAAGGCAGCGCGGTGAGTCTCCATCTCAGTGCGCATCCAGCCAAACTGGCACCGATAACACTTCCCGGCGAGCAGAAGCGCTCGAAGGTGCTGATAGTTGAAGATTACCCACCCGCGCGCCTGATGCTCAGCCAGCAGCTACAAAATAACCACCATGAGGTTCTGGTTGCCAGTAATGGCAAAGAAGGATTGGCGTTGTGGCAGAAGCATCAGGCTCAAATCGATGTGATCATCACCGATTGCACCATGCCTGAAATGGATGGTTTTACGATGACGCGTCATATTCGCCAGCAGGAAGCCAATGAGCGTCTTGGCCCCGTGCCGATTCTGGGGCTGACCGCGATGAGCGGCTTTGATGCCACCAAAACCTGTCTTAGCTCAGGTATGAACACCTGCCTGACAAAACCGCTTTCCCCCGAAGAATTAGCGCAATGGGTTGAGCGACACCTGCATCTCCCCCCTGCTTAATTGCGTTGTTGTCTGTCATTCAATGAATTAAAGACGCGGCTTGGTTATCAAGAAGCAAGGCTGTGTGAGAATAGTTTAGTATTTTTCTCGCACAGCAAGGACGCCCAGATGCACGTTATTATTTATGATCGGCAACCGTTAATTCGTGATGTTTTAGTGCCTTTTTTTCAGCAACGACACGATAAAGTGATTAACGCCACCGGCGATGAGGATGATTTCATCTATAGTACGGTGGTGTTTCGCCCACATCTTGTGGTGTTTGATCCGGCCCAACTTAGCCACGCCTCGCTGGTGAAACTTATCAGGTTAAAACGTCGTTATGCTGATATGCGAATCTTTGCGTATGCAGGAGACGACAGCGTTTATTATCTGTTGCGCAGTTTACGCCTGGATTATCAGGCGTATATGAGCAAAGCCTGTCCCATTGAAAAACTCAGCAGCGTGTTAACCGCGCTCGCCAATAACGAGTCCGTGATATTTCGCCATGCTAAATACGCTTATCATCAGAGATATCCTGACAGATTGATTATACAGTCACTCACCAATCGGGAAATGCAGATGCTACGTCATCTGGCCGCCGGTAAAAAAAACAAGACCATTGCCCAGGAACTGGATATCAGTTGTAAAACCGTCAGTACCTATAAACGCAGCATTATGAAGAAGATGCAAACCAGTAAGATCAGCGATGTGGTGGATTTAGCCGCGAGAAATGGCTTTGCATAGCAGAGAAATAAACCGGTGCCTCACAGCACCGGCGAATTCTGCAAGTCAGAGAGATAAGCGTAAAGTTCTGTCGTCAGTGACGTCAGGGCGGGTGTGAAGACCTCGATCGGTAAAGACGTATCCCGGCACTGCTTTTCCAGACTCAGACAGGCATCTGCCAAATCATTACGCCGCGCAATACGCAGACTTCCCGCGATACGATGAACAAGATCGGCGATCGCGTGGCGATCCTCCGCTGGCGTTAAAACAGCAAGTTTGGAGAGATCTTCTTGTAATGTGGTGACCATTAAATCATGCAGGCTTTCCGCCATGCGTTGTTCTTCATCCGCCTGTTCAATTGGCGGGTTATGTTCTTCAACCCACTCAGCAACCTGGTCGGAATGGGCCTGACTGAGTGCCGCTGACAAACTGTTTAACGAGCAAGGTTTAAATAAACAACTGTTCATGCCCGCTTCCATGCAACGCTCATAGACTTCGTGCATCGCATTGGCGGTGAAGCCGATAATCCACGCTGCCCTTCGCGACTGCTCTGCTTCTGATTCTCGTATCACCTGGGTCAATTGATAGCCGCTGAGACCCGGCATATTGCAGTCAGTGATGATCACATCGAAGTGTTCTTGCTGCCAGAATTGCAATGCTTCATAGCCATCACACGCCAGCGTCGCCTGCTGCCCCAGCCAACTGAGCTGTTTCGCCAGTAACATGCGGTTGGCGGCATTATCATCGACCACCAGCACCTTACCGCTGGGCAAAGCCGCAGCAATATCATGGATTGATTCGTCTCTTTCCCCTGCACTGCTCATCAGAGGCAAACGCATCACCGCTTGCACACAGGTCCCAATACCCCGCTCGCTTCTCAGAGTTAACGTACCGTTCATTTTTTCACAAACGGTCCGGCTGATATAAAGACCTAATCCGGTACCGGATCGACGATTGTCCGCCTGGCTAAAGGGCTGGAACAACGTCGCCTGCTGTGCCTGATCAATACCGATACCACTGTCCTGCACATCGATGGTATAGGTCACCACATTGCTCACCGCATCCACCTGCTGCTGGACGATCAGTGAAACACCGCCCTGATCGGTAAATTTAATGGCATTGCCCAGTAAGTTGGAGAGCACTTGCTTGATACGCAGAGGATCGGCAAGAACCGGTTGAAGAGGTTCTTCAGGATAGCGCTTGGTCAGACTGATGTTTTTATCCAGTGCTAATCCCTGAAAAACTTTGAGCAGATTATCAATCAGCTTTGCCAGATCAACGGGTTCAGGATGGTAATCCAGCTGTCCACCCTCGATGCGTGAAATATCCAAAATATCGCCAATCAGTCCCACCAGACTGTCAGCCGATTCATAGGCGACTTCAAGCGCTTGTATATCCTGCTCGCCATTGCGTCCTTTCTTTAATGCCATATCCAGCATGCCGATGATCGCGTTCATTGGCGTACGGATTTCGTGGCTCATGGTAGAGAGGAACACCGATTTCGCACGGTTAGAATCTTCCGCACGCTCTTTGGCTTCACGTAGCTCGGCAAACAGTGCTTCACGTTCCGAGATATCCATCCATCCCCCAATCACACCCACCACCGTGCCATCACTGTCATGCCAGGGTTCAATCCACTGATATACCGTAATGCCGATGGAAGAATTGGGGTTGTCCCACAAGTCGTAACGGCGATCTTCCAGAATGCGCGAGTCGGAGTTCATCACTTCCATTAGCTGGCCATGGTAGAAAGCCGCTTGTTCAGGGGTGCGCAGGCCGGGATGTTCCACCATGGTTTTGCCCAGCGCCTCGTCATAGGTGACACCGGTTTCGACCAAATAGCGTTCGTTGCAGAATGTCAGTCTTCCCTGACGATCGCGCAGTGAAACGGGGAACGGCATACTGCTTACCACGGTACGCAGCTGCGCCAGTTGATTGTTTAATTCCCGGCGGAGTGCCGCCTTACGTTTTATCTGCTGACGCAGATAAAGAGCCCATCCCACCGTCAGCAGGATAATGATGCCGGTGAAAATAGCGGACGCGATCATCAAATCACGATAACGCGCCCAAAAATCGTCAACATTGACAAAATCCCCTGGGCGCCAACGGTTTGCCAGACTCTCCATTTCGACGGGTGGAATACTTAACAGTACTTTATCAAGAATGGATTGCAGTTCAGGATCGCCTGGCCCGACACCAAAGGATATCCAGGCGGGCCGATCCCCCACGGTCGCCACAATTTTAAGTTGCGTGGGATAGTAAGACTTAATTTGGTAATCCGACATCATCAAAATGCCCACAGCAGCATCTGCGCGCCCTTCAGCCACGCTCTCCATCAACGCAGATTCGTTATCCACGGAAACCAATGTGATATCAGGAAAATGAGTGTGAATGAGATCTTCTGATCCACTGCCTGACACCATCGCCAACCGCTTACCACGTAGATCTGGCAGAGAATGAATATCGCTGCGATTTGCGCGCGTGGTAAGAGCATAAGCACTGCGCAGATAAGGGCGAGTAAAGAGGATCTGTTGCGAACTCTGCATACTGGGGGTGAGTGAGGCGAACATGTCAACTTCCGCCGTTTTAACCCGTTGCATCAACTGGATGGCATTATCGACAGTACTATATTCAAAGATGAGCCCGGTTTTCAGACTCACTATCGAAAGCAAATCGTATGCCATTCCGCGTAATTTCCCATCGGCCCCCACAATGGTCATTGGCGCCGCTTTATCGCCGCTAAACAACACCACATTGACGTGAGAATGCGCCGCCATCCATCGTTGTTCTTCCGGTGTGAACGTCAACGGATTAACAGACTGGGTGATATCGACTAAATCAGGCTGCCAGATTCGGTTGATTTGCAACTTATCAGCCAAAGGAATATTCGCTAACGCCTTGTTAAATAATGACAACAGCTCAGGCTGATTGTGGCTAAACGCGAAAGCGATATTCCTGACGGGCAAAGCACTGTAACGCGACAAATGCACATTATTCAGGTAGTTGCGACTTAGCGAATAACTGTTACCCAGGTAGACATCCGCTTTGCCAAAAGCCACAGCGCTGAGTGCATCCTGATAATTATCATAGAGACGAAACCTGGCTTGCGGGTAATATTGGCGTAACAGTGAAAGCGGCAGGTAATCTCTGACTAAAGCCACCTGAACCCCTTGCAGATTATCAGATAGCTTTTTGGTGTGTTTCATCTCCATCCCCAGAACCGCCCGGTCTCTGGCATAGGATGCAGACATGGCAAAATCGTTGTTGGCTACGCATTTGGGCACAGAAGGAATAAAATCGATTTTTCCTGCCGCCAATGCTTGCCAGCGCTTTTCAGGATCGTTAAAGGTTTCAATACGTACCGGAACGCCTAACTGTTGTGCGATAAGGCCGACGTAATCCGCGCTGATACCTTCAAATTCGCCACGAATATTACGCATTCCATAAGGGGGCGAGTCGTTACGCATTACGCCCATGACCAACTGATGCTTCTGATGAAGGAAGGCCCTTTCATCGGGGGACAATACTAAAGCAGGTTGTTCTGAGCCTATCAGGTGCGTCATTAACTGAAGTTCGGAAGCCTGAACGGGCGCGCAGATAAGCCACATCCCAATAAACAGTAAAATGACGCGTAAGCGCTGCATAGCAAGAATTATCCAATCAAATTGTTACGACGGGCAAAATCGATCAACTCAATCAACGTGTGTGCGTTGAGTTTCTGTTTTAGGCGATGTTTATAGGTACTGATGGTCTTTTCACTTAACACCAGTTGCTCCCCGATCTGCTTATTGGTCAGCCCCTTAGCAATGCTGATCAGCACACTGAGTTCACGATCGGAAATATCAGAAAGCAATTTGCCGTCATCCTGATTATTCGACTGCCCATACTCCATTTGCGGGAAGAAGCTGTAATTGCGCATCACCATTTTAATCGCATCGGTGAGTTCGCCTAAATCATCGCTTTTAGTCACAAAACCGTCAGCACCAGCCTGTTTGCAACGTTGAGCAAAGTTCGCTCCCCCCTGCGAGGTCAGCACCAAAATTTTCAGCGGTAACTGCAGAGCGCGTAGGCGTTGTAACACCTGAAAACCATCCACTTTAGGTAAACCGATATCCAGTAGGACCAGATCCGGACGCGTATCTTTGGTCTTCTGGATAGCATCCACACCATTATCGGTTTCCGCCACAACCTCCATACCGCTTCGCTCCAGCAGCATTTTCACGGCAAAACGAATCACCGGATGGTCGTCGACAATAAGCACTTTCTTCATGGGATAGGCGGTCCGTAAGATCGGTTGACAGGATTGATTTGGAAGATAGCCTAGCAAGATAACTAAGAATAGTCTGTAGGAAAGTACTTATCGAAACCCCATCTTGTAAGATGTCTAATGCATTGATTTATATATTATTACTCCCTTGAACATTGACCTCTTGCTGTTATGTGTTCATTTAACATTTTAGGCTGAATGATATATCTTACATATCATAATTTCGACCTGTTTACGCCATCGACATGTTATGGCCATATGTCGATAAAACCGTATTTTTTAAATATATGGTCTGGAATCCTGAAATCCCTTACAACGCCTTGCCCTTGCTGCCGCCTGACCTGGAAACGATTGAAACTCGTAAGGTGTTAAAGGCTTGTATCACTGGCAGGGCCGCAGTCGCGGAGCTGAATCAATAAATGAAAAGGGATTGAGTGCTTCATTATGCTGCCCTCAATCCCCGAACCGCTATTTATCAACTGCGAGAGTTAACTCTACTCTGTCTGGGGCGATCCATGCACACCAATCACAACCTCAGTTGCCCACCCAAAATGGCATCCGCTTCCTGAAGGGACACATCCAGTCCTGCTGAAGGCGTAAATGTCAGTTCGCCAAAAATGACCTCACCATTGAGAAGATAGAAATCAGCGCGCACAAATTTAAAATCCGTCGCCAGTTTCATTGCATACTGCTTCATTTTCACAAAGCCATCGGGCATCTCTGGCAGGTCATACTTATTAATCAACTTCACCGTGTCCTCAAAGGGAAGCGGATTCCAGTTCATGTCAAAGTAATAGAATTTCGGCGTGCCTTTTTCTCGGCCGACACAAACCATGACCGCGTAAGGTTTGCCGTTAAAGCAGTAAAACTTATAGTCGTCTGGAAAACCACCACGTTCATTCTCGATGAATTTTTCACAGAGAATCTTTCTTTCAATCTTTCGGTACTGTGGTTCAATAAAATGTGATGAGAAATCCTCACTTAACCACTTGCTCAACTGCCGGTTGGTTTTATCAACATTTAATGAGGATTTATCACTACAAATGATGTTGTAGCCTGCGCCGTGATTGCACTTGAGGGCAAATCTTTCCGGTAGTGCAGCATAGTCAATGTCCTGCGGATTATCATAGACGCCATAAAGTTCATTGAGAATTTCACCGCAGCCTTTGGATATAATATATTCTCTGACCTTGAATTTATCTGCACACTGCGTGTAAATCTCATTATTGAACTCATTAAACTTAAGCCACTGAATTTTTTCATTGAAATTCGTGGGGTTTGATAAGTTAAGTTTTTTCTTGAATTTTATATAGTAGTGAGCTTTAGCACAGAATTCTGGTGAAATATTAGCGCTAATTTTCAGAGCTGACTTAACTGTGTGTTTAATCATTCTCATTGAAATTATCTCATTTTAAAAATGTTGAGGTGCATTTTGATGATTGTTTTATTCTTGAAAAAGTAATTCAGTAACGTACAAGACAAAATTTCGACAATCAAAAAACAGTATGCAGCGCCATTAATCCCGAAGGTGCGAATCATGAGCCAGGAAAATGGCACGGTTAATACACAACATAAAAACATCTTCTTAGCCAGATAGTTGTATCCGGACTCTTTGATCATATACCGGTAGCAGATGGTTCCCAGTGACGAGAACATCGTGCCAATAATGATGATGGGTATAATTTCGGCAGATCCCATATACTTATTGCCATAAAGCAGATGGATAAAGTCATCACCAAACAGATAGAACCCACCTAGCACAACAAGAGACAGCAGGATAACAATCCTGTTGATTTTAATTAGCAATTCATCAACAGCAGGTTGATTCTTTTCATTGTAAATCTTTGAGAAGAAACTCGTTATTAATGCCAATACGATAAATGACCAGGCGCCTCCTATGGTTAACGCAACGCTATAGATTCCCAGATTTGAGTAAGAGATCATTTTAGCCAGAAAAATACTCGAAATCTGCGTGTAGATATCCGCTGATATGCTCGACAGAATTAAGGCCCCGCCGGTATACAACATATGACGGTTATACATCACAGCACCTTTACTACTTTCATTGACTGCTGTGGTCTGCCTAAAGTACACAAGGCGCATGACGTAAGGGACCAGAGGGATAATGATGATAGGTATCGTCAAATAGTAAATCGGCAGTTCAAAGTGTGATATGTAGAATCTGGCCATCAGTGCCAAAGACAATCCGATGACATTGGTAATCGTATTGATCTTTGATTTTAATTGAGTGTTGTTATAGATCGAAAAGAAGTCCATCACGATGTAATACGTCGCGATGCAGTTGGCCACGCCAAAGATAAAAACCGTGAGATCCGTAAAGAAGTAGAGATACGTGAGTACTGCACTTGAGGAGATGAGAAAGAAAAAACGTCTCTGATTCTGCGTATGCATCGCTAAAGAGATACCTGAACGGGCTCTCTCACTCATGCGTTTAAAAATAATATTCTGACCACCAAACCATGACAACGTCTGTACAAAGATAAACAGCGAGGTGGCGATGTTTATCTTGCCAAAGTTATCCGGGCCAATGTATTTAGCCATTAACGAATTGATATATATCAGTCCGATGATATTGACTGACTTCTCCAGCATGATCCATATCGCGTTAGAATACATGTCACGTCTCACATACACTTATGTTGAGTTGCAGTTGCCATGCTTGATAGATGTTCTACGCTCAAAAGCAACGGGATTTATATGCATTACTGGTATATTTTTTTGTCAAAAGGTTATATAGTCAAATAACCTTCATATTCTCTCTTTACTTTACGCTTTCATTTTAATTGGTCGATACTGTGACTGTTTACACAAAAATAGTGAAGGGTTTTCTGTTCGAATCAGATTAATAGCAGTCATTTATAAATATTAGTGCCAGACATTAATAAAGCGTTGTATTGAGGGAGTTAATTAAATAGGAGAGTAATAATCAGGAAGATAGGGGAATTAACTCGCGGTTTTGAGCCGACGTGCGTGCCTTACATGCCGCATAGCAGGTTTGAGTGATATGCCGATATAACCCTCTTACATAAAGAATTCTGGGCATTCCGGCTGAAAAATCCCAATTACACGACCACCCTCTTCTTCATGACTGTGCCTCGTACCACTGCCAGCAATATCCCTCCTACAGTCAGCAGCGTGCCGATCACTTTGCTGTGATCCAGCGATTCATGCAGAATTGCCACGCCCATCAGTAATGCCAGCGCCGGGCTGAGCAGTGACCAGGGCAGAATCTGGCTGGCGGGATAGCGTTTCAGCAGGCCGTACCACAATGAATAAGCGAGGATGGACGAACCCAGCGCGCTGTAGATGACCCCGAGCCAACCGCGCCAACCCGCCGCGAGCAGCAAAGTGAACTGGTGCTGCTCGGTGAGTAGCGAACTCACCCCCACCAGTGGAATGGCAAACAGTGACAGCCAGCCCGTCATCGCCAGCGGTGCAATCGGCGGCAAACGCTTGATCAGCACCGTGCTGCATGCCCAACCACAGGCGCTCATCAATAACCACATAATGCTTTGCCAGTGCGACAGCGCCGGACTGCCCGCAAGAATCATCACGCCCAAAAACGCCACCACTACGCCGCCGATTTGCTGATAGCGCAGCCGCTCTTTGAGCCAGAATGCTGCCAGCAGCATGGCGATCGGCGTGCCCATCTGGATAAACACGGCGGTGGTGCCCGCATCGGTGGTTTGCATGCCAATCACCATTAACCCGAAATGCACAAAGCCAAAGGTGAATCCCAGCAGCATCATGCCAGGTAGCTGACGCCACGTCAGGCGATGAAACGGCAGCAGCAGGGCCGCCACCAGCACAAAACGCAGCGTCAGCATGAACAGCGGCGGCAGTTCCATCAGGCCAAACTTCATGGCGATAACGTTAAAAGCCCAGCCGTTGACCGCCAGCAGCAGGATTAACAGGTCGCGCAGCGGAATGGGTTTCACGCACGTAGCCGGGTTGGCGTTTGCAGATGATAATCGTGCTCCTGTTGGAATCGACGCGCGAAAGCGAGCAGTTTGCGCTCAGCGCCATCACGTCCGATGAGCTGCATGCCAATGGGCATCCCTGCATGATCAAACCCGGCCGGCAGACTGATAGCGGGCAGTGCTGACAGACTTGCCAGCGCGTTGTAACGCATGTTGCCGGTCAACACGCTCTCTTCGCGGTCTCCCATTTGAATCGCTTCCAGTCCTTTATGCGGTGCGGTAAATGGCAGCGTCGGCACCAGAATCACATCCACCTGATTCAAATGCTGCAACAACTGCTGGCGTAAACCGGTGCGGAAACGTTGTGCCTGCAGATACTCCACTGCGGTAATGGCGAGTCCCGCTTGCAGCAGCTTACGCACATCCGCACCGTATTCTTGCGGACGGTCAGCAAGCCAGGCGGCGTGCAGTGAAGCCGGTTCCGCAAGGTTGATCAGCACCAGCGCGTTCACCGCCTGCTCAAGCCCGGTCAAACTCAGCGTGTGGCAACGCGCGCCCGCCGCACTCAACCACTGCACCATTTGATCATAAGCAGCCGCGACATCTGGCTGCACCTGCTGATGCACATCAGCTAGCAAGCCAATACGCAATCCGGCCAGTTCCGGTAATGCTGTCAGCGGCTGTGTTTTGCCGTCGAGCACGTTAAACAGCACCTCACACTCTTCGGCATAACGTGCCAGTGGCCCAACGGTATCGAGGCTGGTGGCGAGAGGAAAAATGCCTTCAGTGGAGAGTCGCCCCACGCCCGGACGTAACCCCGTGATCCCGTTCATCGAAGCCGGTAAACGAATCGATCCACCGGTATCGGTTCCGAGCGTTGCCAGCGCACTGCGCACCGAGGCGGCGACACCCGAACCGCCGCTGGAACCGGCAGGAATGCGGGCATCATCCCAGGGATTGCTGCTGGCACCGTAGTGCGGATTGTTGGTGGTGCCGCCCCATGCGAATTCATGCATGTTGGTGCTGCCGATGATTAACGCACCCGCCTGCTTCAGACGCTGCACGACCACCGCATCACGCTGGGCGATATTGCCGCTGAGTATCTGACTGCCCGCGTGCATCTCCTCACCGGCCAAATCGATATTGGCTTTAATGGCAATCGGCATGCCATGCAGCGGGCCCAGATCGTAGCCCTGTTCCAGTAAGCGTTGGCTGGCTTTGGCCGTCTGACGGATTTGAGACACATAGACCTCATTGAAAGCATTGAGATCGCGTGTGATTTCCTCACGCGCCAGACAGGCTTCGACCAGCTCTGGCACGCTGGTCTGCCGCATGCGCAACTGCTGTGCCAGCGTCAGCATTGAGGCATCGATTAACTCACTCATGAGGCAACTCCAGCGGCGGCTGCAAAGCGGAAACCCAGGCGTTTGCCGGTAGCAGCGTTGGCGCGAAATGTTGCGCAGCAAAGGCGCTAACGCCCGCCGCACGCGCTTCACAATCGGTAAGCAGGTGTTCCAGCTCAACCGCATCAGCCGCGCAATGGCGCAGTATCAATGCCAGTCGAAGTGTCAGTGCATCCATAATCATTCCTCTTTTAATGCGGGCGCACAGTGGTACGCCCGTAACCTGGCGACAGTCGGTGATGGCTTATTTATCACCCATCGCATCGACCGCTTCTTTGGCCTTAGTCGCCAGCGTCGTGTTCACGTTGTTCTGATATGACGTGGCTTCAGAGGGATAGGCTTTGATGTTTTTGGCATACAGCGCGATGTTCATGTTGTTATCCCAGGCCTTCTGCGACACCAGCACGTTCTCCGGATAGCCTTTGGCATCGATTTCACGCTGCACTGCGGTTTTCACCACCTCCTCGGGCAACGCCGGGAAGTATTTACGTGCAATGGTCACCGACTCAGCCGGATGCTTGTAGATAAAGCGTGAGGCCTGTTCAAAGGCGGTCACGACGGCCTGCGCGGCCTGTGGATTCTTATCAATATATTGTTGTGTGGTCGTCAGGCTAGAGAAGGCAAACGGATACCAGGATTGCGCGGCTGAGAACGAGTAAGCCACATGCAAGCCGTTTTGCTTTTCGGCCATGGTGACCTGTGGCTCCGCCGCTAACGCGTAATCTGCACGACCTGCCGCCACCGCCGGGATCTCATTGCCAATCGCCACATGCACCAGCTTCACGTCTTTGAGGTTATTCTGTTTGATCAGATAACTCATAAACGCCCAGGTGGTATCAGGTTGCGGGCTGGTCACCACACGTTTGCCCGCGAGCAGTGACAAATTGTCCTGCAAAGAAGCCGCTTCTTTGCCGAAGATGAAGATGGTTGGCGCGTTCTGTACCCCGGCCACCACCACCCCTTTGCCGCCGTTTTCACGGGTTTTCGGCACAAACACCGGATCCTGAATCGAGAAATCTGCCGAGCCGCCAATCACCGCCGCCCAGGATTGCGCCCCGCCGCCACCGGTGCTGATTTTCACATCAACGCCCTGCTGTTTAAAAAAGCCCTGCTCTTGTGCCACATACAACGGCAGATAGAGCAGCGATTGAAACGCCTGGTTGATGCGCACTGGCGTGTCAGCCGCGTGCGCACTCACCAGAGAAGCCAGACAAACTGCGGCAGAGATCGTAGCTAAACGGAATTTTTTCATGATTATTTCCTGTCCCAGGAGAGAATGAGGCGTTCAATAAATGCCACCAGCGCGTTGAAACACAGCATCATCAGCATGACCAGCACGATGCCAGCCAGCACAATGTTCATACCGAAATTGGAACTCCCCAGCAGGATCATGTGACCCACGCCGCTATCTGAAGAGATGTATTCACCGACGATGGCACCGACCAGTGCGAAGCCAACGTTAAGCCGTAAGCCCGACAGCACCCACAACATCGCGGATGGTACCACCAGCTTGAAGAAAATGGTGCCGCGTCCGGCGTTGAAGGATCGCAGGAGGTTGATGAGATCGGGATCGGTGCGCATCGCGCCTTTATAAGAGGTGGTCAGGGACACCACCACGCAGGAAAACGCCACAATCACCACTTTGGAAAGCATCTCCGTGCCGAACCAGATGATGGTCATCGGCGCAATCGCCAGCACCGGAATTGAGCCAATCGCGGCGATAAACGGCGCGGTAAGGTCAGAGATAAAGCGCGAGTACCACAGCAGCAACCCCAGGATAGAGCCGCCAATCGCGCCCACGGCAAACCCCACCAGGGTTTCAACGGCGGTGACGCGCACATCAGTCACCATTTCACCGGACTGAAAGCGCTGGACCAGCACCTCCCATACCTGCGAGGGGCTGGAGAACAGGAAGGCGTTGATGTTGCCACTGCGCACACCGAGCTCCCACCCTCCCAACAGCAGCACCACAATCGCCACCTGTAAGAACAGCAGCGTGTAGCGACGTGCGTTAGCTGAGCGGAAAAAGGTTTCTCGCGAACTGCGATTTGCCGTCGCCGCAACCGTAGGGCGTGTAGACACTGAGTTCATTGTCATGTCGTCCTCTCGTTAGTTAACCGGCTCAGGCTGAATGCCGATGCTGCGCCAGATATGCTCGTAATACTCATTGAAACGCGGCGACAAGCGGCGTTCGGGTATCGACAGGCTATCCGTGCCGAGATCGACCTCAATCTCCTGCACAATTTCACCGGGGCGCGCTTTCATCACATAAACACGATCCGACAGCGTGACCGCCTCTTCGATATCATGCGTAATGAAGATCACCGTCTTGTGCTGCTCTTTCACCACACTCAGCAATTCACTTTCCAGCGAGATTTTGAGCGGGTAGTCCAGCGCCTTATAAGCCTCATCCATCAGGATGATTTCCGGGTTGGTGACCATGGTGCGCATCAATGCCACACGTTGTTTCATGCCGCCGGAAAGCTGCGACGGATACTTCTGCTCGTAACCGGTCATTTTGTAGAGTTCGAACAGTTCACGCGCTTTGGCTCGCGCCTGTGCTTTGGGCATGCCGCGCACTTCCAGACCGAGGATCACGTTGTCGATCACCGTACGCCACGGGAACAGCAGGTCTTTTTGCAGCACATAACCGAGTTCCGGTGACGGCGTGCCGGTGGTTTCGCGATTCTTCAGCAAAATGCTGCCGCTGTCGGGCATTAGCAGCCCGGTGATGATGTTGAACAGCGTCGATTTGCCGCAGCCGCTGGGCCCGACAAAAGAGACGAATTCATTGCGATTGGCATGGAAGTTGAGGTTGCGCAGCACCGTCACCTCACCCTCCGGCGTGGGATAGCTTTTGTGGATGCCAGCGGCTTCCAGAACTTTACTCATGGTTTTCCCCCAAAGGTCGCGCGTGGCGATTGTGAACCGTCAACGGCGAAGGCGGGGCCTGCACCGGAACGTAATCTTTCAGGAAGTGATAGCCGAGATAGTCACTGCTGCGGGCGCGCAGAATGGCGGATTGCACCTCAACGCGGGCAATCGCCATGCCTTCCGTGGTGCCACTGTCGGCCACGATATTTCCCAGCGGATCGATAATGCGGCTGTGGCCGTGATAGTGAAGATTGCCGTGCTGGCCGCACAGATTGGATTCGATCATCCAGCATTGATTTTCCAGTGCGCGCACACGGCCAAACAGCGTGTAGCTATCCACCATGGGATCGGCATCGCCTGCACTGCCGTCTCCGGCATAGCCCCATGCGGTGGGCATAATCATGATGTCCGCGCCTTTCAGCGCCAACTCGCGAGTGCTTTCCGGGAACACTTTGTCGTAGCAAATCAACATACCAATGCGACCAATTGGCGTGCTGAACACCGGAAAATCGCTGCCGGGATAGTAGACGTGCTTCTCATCGCCCGGCTGATGCACTTTGCGATACACGCCGAGCAAACCGTCTGGCCCCAATAGCACCGCACTGTTAAACAGTACTTCGGCACGTTCAGGATGGCGCTCGGTCATGCCGAAAACCACATGCAAGCCCAGTTGCGTGGCGAGCTTTTGCATGGCCTGCACGCTCTCACCTTCGGTCACCACTTCGGCTTGCGCCATTTGCCACGCCACCGCTTCACCGTTCCAGTTGAGCGTATCCGGCAGATAGCCTTGTAAAACCTGCTCCGGGAATACCACCAGGTCGGCACCTTCCTGTGCTGCCTGTTCCATCCAACTCAGCAGGTTGTTGAGGTTGCGGGCTTTATCGTAAAACGCGGGCAGCGTAATGCTGGCGATGGTGGTTATGTTCATAGCAGCTCCCAGAAGTTTTCTTTTAAACTGCTACTCTGCTCACATTTAGACCAATACAATTTTCTTATGTGATAATTTTTATCATATGTGAGAAATTAACTGTCCAGTTCACTTAGCAGAAGAATCATTGCCAATGAAAACCACCCGACAGCATGAAGCCTCCGGGCTGGGCGCCGCCTTAACCGGCGAACAAGATTTTGGACTGCGAATCAAAACGATACGTCAGGCGCGAGAATTGACGCTGGAGCAGGTCGCCGAGTTGAGTGGCGTGTCGATTTCGACACTTTCGAAGATTGAAAAAGGCCAGGTGTCCGCTTCATTCGATACCATTGCCAAGATTGCCAGCGCGTTTGATTACTCTCTGGCCGAACTGTTCGCCGAAGAGTTGCCCCTGCCTTCGGTGGCGAGCACCGCCATTCAGGGCCGCCGCACTTACACACTGGCCGGTAAAGGATTGGCCTTTACCAACCCCTATTTTCGTTATGAAGTGCATGCTGCCGAACTGCTGGTGAAAGGGATGATTCCGGTGGTGATGGGAATTGAGACGCGCGAGTTGCCGCCGCCGGAAGCCTGGTCTCAACATGCCGGTGAAGAGTTCATTTATGTTGTGTCAGGCGAAGTGATGTTGCATACGCAGCTCTATGCACCGCTGCGGCTGGCACAAGGTGACAGCGCTTACATCGACAGTACGATGCGCCATACCTTTGTACGGCTAAGTGATGAAGCCGCCAGCCTGATCTCTATTTGTCAGACTGAAACGCTGGATATTGAGGATTTGACGCGCGGTGGCTGATCAGAGCCTTCCCGCCACGCCAGCAAACACAGTAAACTGACCGCCGATTACCCCACAAAAGGAACTTTAGCTATGGCACGGGAACACCACTATCAGGTCACGGTCCGCTGGACCGGCAATCGCGGCACCGGCACCTCCTCTTACACCGCTTACGATCGTAACAGTGAGATGCTGGCAGACGGCAAACCCATGATGCCTTTGAGCGCCGATCCGGCATTTCGTGGCGATGCCACGCGCTGGAATCCTGAAGAGTTATTGCTGGCTTCAGCCTCCGCCTGTCACAAACTGTGGTATTTGCACCTGTGCGCGGACGCGGGAATTGTGGTGGAAGCTTATGAGGATGCCGCGGAAGGCACCATGGTGGAAGGCGCTCGGGGTCGTTTCACGCAAATCACGCTGAAACCGCGCATTACGCTGCGCGATCCGGCAGATGCGGATCGCGCGCGTGAGTTACATCATCAGGCACATGAGGCCTGTTATGTGGCCAATTCACTCAACTTCCCGGTGAATTGCGAACCGACGTTTGCCTGATCAGGCGGCGCCGGCCAACGGTGGTTGCGGCGGGACCCACAGCCGCACACCATTTCGTCCGGCGCGTTTTACCTCGTATAACGCTTCATCTGCATGGCGTAACCAATGGCGCAAGGACTCGGCGTTGGCGGCTGAAGCAATGCCGATACTCACCGAACAGCGAAACTCTGCCGACGCTGGCAGGCGTACCTGGGCGATTTTTTCCTTTAAGTGATTTGCCAACGCGACCACCGTCTCATCGGTCGCATGGTGCACGATCACGCCCAGCTCATCACCGCCGAAACGTGCGGGAATATCCTGCAATCCCACATGATTACGAAGCAGTGCCGAAATCTCTGCCAGTAAAAAATCCCCGGCTTCGTGGCCCCAGGTATCATTCACCGACTTGAAGTAATCAAGATCCATCAGCAGCAGATAGCCCGCGCTGTCGCCACGACGCGTACTCAGGAATTCGCTCTCCAGACGACGTTCAAACAGACGCCGGTTAGGGATCTCCAGACCAGGGTCCATTAACGCAATACGCTCCAGTTCACGGTTTCGTTTACGCAATTGCCAGGTCAAATTGTAGGACGTCACGCTCAATACCAGCATATAGCAGGTTGCCAACGGCAATGTCAGCCAGACGGTTTGCTGACTGAATGTTAGATTGACACCCGCGCCATCCACCAGCCAGACCATAACGAAAGCGCAGAGGAAAGCCTGCATGGCAGCGATTAACTGCGCTGCGCCTCCTGCCGCATAACGATCCGAGGCCAGCACCGCCATAATGATAAATGACGGCAATGGGCTAAGCGCCATCAGCGCTACCCAAATACCGCCAAATGCCGCGTCCAGCGTTAAGTTATGCCGTTCGGTGCCGGTGGAGTCTTCGGCACGCAATGCCCGGCGATAAGCCACCCACGGCCAGATAAATGCATTGGTAAATAACAGGGCGCTGAACGCCAGACCGCGATCCATCTCCATCAATACCGAGAGAATCGGGAAGAAACATAAAATTGTGCCAAGCTGGCGCATGATAAACATACGACGAACGAAGCGCTGTGAACGCCGCTTCAGATGGCTATCATCAGGTGAGTAATAATTCATTCACTGGAAAAATCTGATCGACAAGAAAAGCAGTTTAACGGGAAAAACCGCGAGCGGAGCGGTTTATTTTAAGAATATTTACCTTGCGCTTAACAACTGCGCAAGGTTTGTTAGGATTTTGTAAAGCTACTGCCCAAATTTACGTGCAGCGGCCAAACAACATACAACGGCTGCCGTCACCACCAGCATGGATGGATGAATGGATTCATGAAGTAACCAGGCTGAGAAAATCAGGCCAAAGAAAGGCTGTAACAGCTGCAGTTGTCCTACGCTGGCGATACCGCCGGTTGCCAGCCCCCTGTACCAAAAGATGAAACCAATCAGCATGCTGAACAGCGATACATATCCTAAAGCCCACCATGCAGACGCCTGAACAGGTTCAAAACTGAGAGGAGCCGTCATCACTGTTGCCAGCAACATGATCGGCAGTGAAAGGATCAGTGACCAGCATATGACCTGCCAGCCACCCAGGTGTCGAGAAAGCATTGCGCCTTCTGCATAACCCAGGCCGCACACTAACGTCGCCGCTAACATCAAGAGGTCACCGGTCAGTGATGCCGCTGCGCTCTGCACCAGCGCAAACCCCATCACCAATAGACAACCGAGAGTGGAAAACAACCAAAATGCTCTTCGTGGTCGTTCGCCTCCACGAATCACGGCAAAAAGCGCGGTAGACATTGGAAGCAATCCAATAAAAACGATCGAATGTGCTGAGCTGACATGCTGTAACGCCAGCGCAGTGAATAAAGGAAAACCTATCACGACACCCAGCGCGACAATCAGCAATGAAAAAAGCTGTACGGGCGCAGGTCGGCGTTGTCGAAGGGCTAAAATGATCAGGACCGCCAGCACTCCTGCAATTGAAGCGCGTATGAAAGTCAGGAAAAAAGGATCGAAACTTTGTACCGCCACACGCGTAGCCGGTAACGATCCACTAAAAATAACCATCCCGATAAATCCACTCATCCATCCTTGTAATCCAGAATGGTTAGCGTGAGATACGCTTGTGTTGCTGCTAGTCGCCATAAACGCCACCTTGATTCATTGACTTACCCACCGTTGACGCTTTAGAGCGTAAATGACAGCATTAATGACAATCAAAAAATTGTCATGGATACATTGGATGAAGGCTCGCTATAAAGTTATCGTTGATGAATTCGCCAGCGCGATACAACTCGGCCATTTGCCCGCAGGGACACGATTGCCCACGCACAGAGCACTCGCCAGCGAGCGTGCTATCTCATTGGCCACCGCAACGCGTATTTACAGTGAGCTGGAAGCCATGGGACTGGTGAGGGGTGAAACTGGTCGGGGAACCTTTGTCAGGGAAATTTTGCGCCCACTGGGATCAAGTGATGATCAACAGCGAGTTGCACCAGATGTAGTAGATCTGAATTTCAACACCCCTTCCCTGCCGGAGCAAGCTGACCGTCTACGCAGTGCGCTGAGACAACTTGCGACACGCGGTGACATCGAATCGTTATTGCGCTATCAGCCTTATGCCGGGCGTTTGAACGACCGTGAAGCGGTTGCCTCTTACCTGAGCAATATGGGAGTTGTTACGCAAGCCGAAAACGTTTTGATGGTCAATGGCGCGCAACAGGGTTTGGCGATAACCGTAATGGGTTTATTGAGACCGGGTGATGTTGTCGCGGTTGATGCTCTGACTTATCCGGGCTTTAAAGTGTTGGCCAGCCTGTACCATCTGGAACTCGTCCCTATCCCCGTCAATCCTTCTGGCCCTGATCTTATGGCTTTGGAAACCGTTTGCCAAAGCAGGCGGGTTCGCGCCATTTACTCCATGCCTACATTGCATAATCCGCTGGGCTGGGTGCTCAGTAGCGATCAGAGAGAAACTATCGGTTCAATTGCCCGAAAATATAATTTACTGATCATTGAGGATGCGGCTTACGCCTATCTTGAGCCGCGACCTCCAGCACCCCTGGCCTGTTACGCCCCTGAAAGGACGATATATGTCACTGGTTTTTCTAAGAACGTAGCGACGGGGTTGAGAGTCGGTGCCGTAGTGTCTCCTGCGGAACATCATGATGCACTGGAACGCGCGATTCGCGCCACTAGCTGGAACACGCCCGCATTAATGACCTCCATCGTCTGCGACTGGTTGCGAGAGGGATACGTCGCACAACTTGAGGAAGAGAAGCGAAGAGATGCCGGGCAACGTCAAACCCTGGCGCGAACAATCTTGCAGGATTTTACCTGCTATGGACATCCAAATGCCTATTTCATCTGGATTGTGTTACCTGAAGAGGCTCGGGCGGAGCGCGTGGTAAAACGCCTGCTGCAGAGTCGAATTTCCGTATCAACCGCAGAACCTTTTAGTACCTCGGCGACCGTGCCGCAGGCTATCCGGCTGGCGCTGGGTTCTGTAAGCCTGCATGATTTGCAATCGGCTTTGATAAAAATAAAGGAAGCGATTGATTACGAAAAAGGTTTGTAAGACGAATCCTGTTTGTCAGCCACTCAATCAGTGAAAACTTTGAACCCACAGCGATTTTCAGCAGCTGATTAGCGCCAGCGGTTGTCACATCAGCAGCTTGAACGCAGGATGTTCACTGCCCCCTGTTGATAGGAAAACGTCATGTCTCTTTCTGCGGCACACAAGCGCGTGCTCATTGCCGGATCCGTCGGCAATTTTATTGAGTGGTATGAATTCGCCGTTTACGGTTTTATGGCCACGCTGATGGCTAAAAACTTCTTCCAGCTTGAGGGCGAAAGTGCCCTCACCAGTCTCATCCTGACCTATGCGGCATTTGCCGTGGCCTTCTTTTTTCGTCCTTTAGGCGCGGTAGTGTTCGGCAGGTTGGGCGATCGGTATGGACGCAAGCCGGTATTGATCGCTGTGTTGATATTGATGACGCTCGCCACCGCTGCGATCGGTCTGGTGCCGGTTTATGCCTCCATTGGCGTTGCTGCACCGCTGCTGATTACCGTGTTACGCATCCTGCAAGGGTTGTTTGCCGGGGGAGAGTACGGCGGCGCAGTTTCACTGATGACGGAATTTGCGCCCCCGGGCAAACGCGGCTTTTACGGAGCATGGCAGTCTCTGACCGTGGCGTTTGGATTACTGGCGGGCGTGGCCGTGGTGGCGGTTTTGCCGTTGCTCATCGGAGACGCAGCCATGATTGACTGGGGGTGGCGCATCCCGTTTCTGCTCGCACTGCCACTAGGCGCTATCGCACTTTGGCTACGGTCGGGCTTAGAAGAGTCTCCACAGTTTGAGCAAGCAACCAATGCAGAAAGCGCGTCGGTCAGTGCCACTGTACGCGCCATTGTGCTGGGGATCGGACGACTGATGGTGTGGTCCGCAGCGGGCTATACCTATCTGGTGATCATGCCCACCTATTTGCAGGCAGCGCTGCATACCGGCTTCAATCAGGCGCTGCTGATTGCGGTGATCTCGAATCTCGGATTTGCGGCGACTATCCTGCCTGCGGGTATCCTGAGCGATCGCGTAGGACGACGCACAGTGATGTTACTGGCGACCTTCTTGTTGCTGGTGCTGGCATTCCCGCTGCTGAAAGTATTGCAGGACCCACTAAACGGCTTGCTGATCAAAGCGGCGGTGGTGTTTGTGGCCGGGGCATTGGTCGGCATGCTTGCAGGGCCGGGGCCCGCGATGCTGGCGGAGATGTTCCCGACGCGCGTGCGCTACACCGGGCTTGGGTTAGCCTACTCGCTGTCGAATGCGCTGTTTTCTGGCTGTGCGGGGCTGATTATTACCGGTTTGATGAAACAGACCGGTAATGCGGATATTCCGGCCTGGTATGTGATGGGCACAGCGCTGGTGAGCTTTGCCGCGCTGTGGACGTTGAATAAAGACGATCACCGCAGGCCGTTATAAAAAGAAGGCGGCCATCAGGCCGCCCCATCCTTGAACAAACTTAACGCCCCGCCCCCTGCAAGCGGAACTGCGCGACCAATCGCTCCAGCATCATCGCTTGTTCTTCCAGCGAGTTTGCCGAATGCGAGGATGCGCTAACCAGCGTGGCGTTTTGCTGGGTAGTGGTATCAAGTTCACCTACCGCGCGAGCAATTTGCTCAATGCCACGGCTCTGCTCATCGGAAGCAGCAGAAATTTCCTCCATGATCTCATTCACGCGCGCAATGCTGCCGAGAATCTGATCCATGGTTTCGCCAGCACGCGCTACCTGCTGATGCCCGTTGCTGATGCGGCTCACCGACTCACTGATCAACTGTTCGATGTCTTTCGCTGCACCGGCGCTACGCTGTGCCAGGTTGCGCACTTCACTGGCGACCACGGCAAAACCGCGCCCCTGCTCACCGGCTCGGGCCGCTTCGACCGCCGCGTTCAATGCCAGAATATTGGTCTGGAAAGCGATGCTGTTAATGACGGCAGTAATGTCGGCGATTTTCTTCGAGCTGTCGGAGATTTCCCCCATGGTGCTGACCACATCGCGCACCGCTTTACCGCCCTGATTCGCATTGTGTGAAGCTTCTGCGGCAATCTGGCTGGCCTGCCGCGCGTTCTCGGCGTTATTTTTAACGGTAGCCGTTAACTGCTCCATGCTGGCAGCCGTTTCCACCACCGCCGCCGCCTGCTGCTCGGTACGTGATGACAAATCGAGGTTGCCCTGATTGATCTCGCTAGCGGCTTGCGACACGCTGCTGACGCTATGCAACACATCGCCAATCATACTGCGCAGACGGTCGTTCATCCGCCCCATCGCCGAGGTCAGCTTGCCGAGTTCATCATGACGATCAGTGGTAAACTGCGAGCTTAAATCGCCGCTGGCAATGCGCTCCGCCAGCTCAAGATTGTGGAATACCGGACGCGTAATCTGACGGATGATGTACCACGCTACCAGTACGCCAAACAGAATCGCCAGCCCCCCAATCAACAGGGATAGCGTTGCTGAACCGTTCGCCAGTTCATCATTGCGCTCCTTGACGATAGCAATGATCTTTTTGATCGCCGCGCTGCTCTTATCGCCTGCCACTTTTACCGTGTCTTCTGACGCACGCAGTTGGCCATAGGTGTCGGCGGCTTGCAGGCTGAGATCTTTAAAGCGTTCCGTATCCTGCCACAGCGCGGTAAATCCGCCTTGCTGTTCCGGTGGCAGCTGAACCAACAAGGCTTTCATGCCCTGATCGGCCTGCTGGAAATGGGTTTGTAAGGTGTTGCGCAGACTATCGGTGACATTGAAGCGCAGTGCCCAGGCTTCTTCACGCACGTTGCTGATGGCGAAGAGCTGCTCATAGATCTGATTGGTCAGTTCTGGATTGGTCACTGGCGTGCGAATCAACTGCGTGTAGCGCGAAGTCATGTCTTGCTGGCTCAGGGAATCGAGCTGTGCACGCAGACTGTTCAGTTGCTGGGTAGCTTGCGTCATCGCCCCGATGCTGTTCTGGAAACTGGCGAGATGGGTGTCGAGTTCATCCACCAGAGGACGCGCGTTATCTGACCAGGAGAGTTGTTTAGCCTCGCGATTCAGCTGCTGTGCATGAGTGACATAGTCGGCCATCACCTTGCCGGATTTATCATCACCATAAAGGTATTTGAGGCGGTTAATTTTGGCCTGGAACACCTCAATGTTGATGTCGTAGATCAGATTGGTTTTCTGATAGATGTCATGAATCGCATTGAAACGCTGCACGCTGATGCCGGTGGCTAATGCCACTAACAGCAACACAATGCCAAATCCTGCTGACAATTTTCGGGTGATGCGTACATTACGTAAACGGGATACCAGCCCCATGTTCCCTCTCCTGCGAATGTTGTTATTGTAAATTCTGGTAAGGGAGTTATCGGAGCGAAGCGGGATTTGTTTATCGCGGAGATCACAAAAAAACGATTACAGGATGTTATGCGCCGCCGGGCAGCGGCACGAGCAGGTTATCGCGCGGATTGCGGGGCTAACTGGCTGATAAACAGGCCTGCCGCACTCACCGCATCCACCGCCACTTTCCCTAACTGCTGGCGAATGCTGTCGCCTAGCGCGATGGTGGAAAAACCGGTGCATGAGAAGGCGATGACTTCAATGCCATCGCGGTAAAGACTATCCGCACAGGCCAGGGCGCTGGCGCGGCCTTCTGCGCTCAGCAAGTCCGTAGTGTTCAGCACCCCTTCTGGACGCGCGTAGCGCACGGATTCACCCAGCAACTGACGGAAAGGCGCCGGGGCCGCCGCGCCAATCCCCATCACCGCGACAGGACGCTTGAGCATACGCGCAATACTTGCCGATGCCGAACCGGCGCTGATGACGGGGATCGATACGGCATCGCGCAATGCGGCAAGGCCAGGATCGGCGGCGCAGCTGAGAAACAGCGCATTGCAGCCGTCGGACTCTAATTGCCGCCCGAGCGTAACGATCTTAGGCACCGCCAGCGCTTCACTGGCATCATCAAAAATGCCTTTGTGCTGATCGGGGATCGCCCGGCTAATTGAGTTGATAGCGTACTCCTGATGAATCAGCCGACCATGTTCTTCGACAAAGTGCTGATCTGGATGGGTTAATACGCGGATTATCCCCAGCATGGCTGTTACTCCTGGTCTGATGTTAAACGGGTTTACAAAGCGGCCTGGTTTTTTATTGTGTCGAGTAACATGGCAGGTTTATGCAAAAGCGGCAACACGTACCCGCCGCTGGTTTGATCTACAATGCTGCTCCGACTTCCGCGATCACACCGCGTAACCACTGATGCGCCGCACTGTCCTGCGTCCTGCGATGCCAAAGCAGATCAAATGGAATCGAGGGCAGCGCCAACGGCGGTTCAAACATGATGATGTCGCCCTGGCTGGCTGAAGTGGTGCCCACGCGGCGCAGTACCGTTGCCACATAATCCGTTCCCGGCAAGAGCGCGGGCACGGTAAACATGGTGGGCAACGTCAGACTGATGGTGCGCGCTAAACCTTGCTCTCGCAATTGTTGGTCCACCAAGCCGTAATGGTTGCCTTCCGGTGACACCAGGATGTGGCGCATTGATAGAAACGCTTGCAGGTTCATGCCTTTACGCGCGGCTTCGTGGTCGCGCCCGACTAAGGTGACAAAGTCATCACGTAGCAACGGCTGGGAAAGAATTCGGTTCTCTGCTTTGGTTGGCGGTACGCCTACGGCAATATCAATCTTGCCCGCATCGAGTAGCGCAACAACCTCATCGCGATCAATAAAATAACGCACATGAATCGTGCAATGAGGTGCCACCGCCGCGAGCTTTTTGGTTAGCGCAGGCAGCAGCACATGCATCGGATACTCCGTCAATCCCAGGGTAAAACTGCGCTGTTTGGCTGTGGGATCAAAGACCTCTGCGGGCTTCATTAAATGACGCACCTGCCCTAACGCATCGGCCACCGGTATCGCAATCTCCTGCGCTTTCGCCGTGGGTAACAAGCCTTCTGCGCTGCGGATAAACAAAGGATCGTCAAAAACACGACGCAGGCGAGAAAGCGCCGCACTCATCGCCGGTTGGCTTACGCCAGCCAGTGCCGCCGCTTTAGTGACGTTGCGCTCCAGCATTAAGGCATTAAATGCCACCAGCAAATTGAGATCGAACCCTTCAAAATTCATATTTTGTATAATGCTCTATACCAATCATTTGTTGGATGGATAGTGTCAGATTCAGGAATACTGCACAAGCCGGTGAGATGCACCGCTAACTAATCCAATAAGGTTTCCAACATGTCTGCGACACAACCACTGAACCAACGCCTGCAAGCTGAACGTACTGCGGTAGAAAACCTCTATCGCGCTTTTAGTGACAAAAATCCCGATCTGCTGGATCTGGCGGTCACACAAGACTGGGATGACATCCCACTGGCGCCAGGTCAGGGGCCGGGACCAGAAGGATTTAAGCCACTACTGGCAGGTTTTATCGCCGCGTTCCCGGATATCAACATCACCGTGCACGACATGCTTCAGGAGCCTGGAAAGATTGCTGTGCGTGCAGAAATTACCGGTACGCACCAGGGTGAGTTTATGGGCATTGCACCAACCGGTCGTCGCATTAGCGTGCGCCTGCACGAATTCCACTTGCTCAACGGCGAGCGCGTGACCACCACCTGGCATATGGAAGATTGGTTTGCCATGTTCCAGCAAATTGGGCAATTCCCAACTCCCTAAAAGAAGCACTGCAGATAGCGTATAACTCATGGCAGAAGTCCGCGGCATTGTTAGTCACTAATGACGCAGCGGAGAGTTAAGGACATAAACAAGCCTTTGACGAATTAACAGCGATCAACTGCATGGTTTAAGCCAGGCATAATCTTCCCCTGCTATGCTAAGCACCAAACGTTAATCAGTGTTCACAGGCGGAAGAATGAAAGTCGTGTTATGTGCGTATCATGAGATGGGATGCGCGGCGCTGGAGAGTTTGCAGGAAGTGGGATTTGAAGTGGTGTGCGTGTTCACCCACGCGGGCGCCCATCAGGAAAACAGCTTCTTTGACTCGGTTGAAGCCATGGCGCTGCAGCAACAGATCCCGGTGTTTTGTCCGGACGATATCAACACGCCAGAATGGATTGCCAAAGTGGCGTCGCTGCAACCCGATGCGATTTTGACGCTGTCCTATCGACAAGCGCTCTCTCCTGCATTGATTGCCACCGCCAAAAAAGGGGCATTCAACGTGCACGCTTCGCTGCTGCCTGCCTATCGCGGACGTGCGCATCTCAACTGGGTGATTATCCGTAATGAACGCGAAACCGGGGTAACGCTGCATCGCATTAACAATGTGCCCGACGGCGGGCCAATTCTGGCGCAAAGCCGTGTCGCTATCACTGATGAAGATGAGGCGCTTTCATTACATCGCAAACTGGTACGCACCACACGTGAACAGTTGCCAAACTGGCTGCGCGCTCTGCGGGCGGGTAGTTTGATTGAACGCGTGCAGGATGAAAGTCTCGCCAGCGAACCGGGACAACGAAAGCCTGAGGATGGGCAGATTCACTGGCATCAGTCTGCCGATGAGATTCATGCTCTGATTCGCGGCGTCGCTTATCCGTGGCCAGGTGCGTATAGCCTGATGGGAGAACAGCGTTTTATCGTGTGGAAAAGCCGCGTGATTACCCAGCCACATCAGCACGCAGCGGGCAGCATTATTTCCATCGATCCGCTGTATATCGCCTGTGGCGAAAATGTGCTGGAAATTGTCGCAGCGGGGTTATCGCATCACGACAATCTTAGTGCGGCGCAGCTCGTGCAGCACTTCTCACTGTGCGTGGGGATGCAACTGAAGTCATGTTGAGCTGGCGATTTCAGGCTGAAATCGCCAACCTTTATCACCAGCGGGTCGCTGCCATATCAATCACAAAGCGATATTTCACATCACCCTTCAGCATGCGCGCAAATGCATCTTCGACTGCTTCACCCGCAATCAATTCGATATCTGCCGTGATGTTGTGTTCGCCGCAGAAATCCAGCATCTCCTGCGTCTCTTTGATGCTGCCGATGGATGAGCCGCTGATGCTCAGGCGACGGAAGACCATCGGCGTGACGTCAGGTGCCTGATGCGGTTGTTCCGGAATGCCTACCAGCACCAAACGACCATTGGTTTTGAGCGTGGCGAGGTAGGGATCGAGATCGTGAGGCGCAGAAACGCAGTCGATAATGAAGTCGAGAGAGGTTTGCGCCGCTGCCATCTGTTCCGCATCGCGTGAGACCACCACGCGGCTGGCCCCCAGGCGTCGCGCATCGGCACCTTTTTCCGGAGAGGTAGTGAACAGCGTCACTTCCGCACCCATCGCACTCGCCAGTTTTACCGCCATATGCCCAAGCCCGCCTAAGCCCACTACGCCGACTTTGTCGCCGGCCTGCACCTTGAAGTGACGCAGCGGTGACCAAACGGTGACGCCCGCACACAGCAACGGCGCAACGCCTGCCAGCGGCAGGTTCTGCGGCACTGACACCACAAAATGCTGATCGACCACCACATTCTGTGCATAGCCGCCCCAGGTGCTGTCGCCAGTGTGTTTGTCGATACCGTTATAGGTCGCGGTAAATCCGGCTTCGCAGTACTGCTCTTCCTGCTGCTGGCAGAAATGGCATTCACGACAGGAATCGACCATCACGCCGACACCCACCACATCACCGACCTTGAAGTTTGTGACCGCTACGCCAGTTTCCCGCACGCGGCCGACAATTTCGTGGCCCGGCACCAGCGGATAACGACTCACCGCCCATTCGTTACGTGCCATATGCAGATCGGAGTGGCACACGCCGCAGTACAGGATATCGATTTTAACGTCCTGCGGTTGCAGTGGACGCAGCGTGATCTGGCTGGATACTAAAGGTTTTGCCGCGTCGTGTGCGACTAATGCGTTGATTTTCATGGTGCCTCCGCAAGGTGCTGGCGTTATTGAGTTGAAGGCGGCAGACTATAGTCAACGTGGTGCAGAAATGATAGTAGTCACCTTTTGGTGACCATAGAGGAGTGACACTGATGCCAGCCTGGGTTGACGGCAAGCTGTTTTTTTATGCGGATTCCCCGCCGCGTCGCTTGATGGATTTGTTCTCGCTGAAGTGGAGCAGCATGGTGCTGCACGCGCTTTATCACTGGCCGGGACAGCGTGCGCGCACCGGCGAGTTGCAGCGCAGCCTGCAGGGAATTTCGAAGAAGATGCTGTTTCAGACATTAAAAGAGCTGGAGCAACGCGGATTGATTGCCCGCCATGTGTACGACGTGGTTCCACCGAAAGTGGATTACCGTTTGACGCCGCTGGGACAGACCTTTGCAGCCCCAATCGAACAGATGTACCAGTGGGGACTGGAGAATCAGGCGGCGCTGGATGCAATGGACGCCAACCTGCGCGCGGCTACGGACGTGCCATCAGACGTTCCACCGTCTCACGATCTCTCGGCAAGCGAGGATTAAACACTACCAGGCTTAGGCCGGGCTTGCCCTCGACCGCGAAGGTGCTGTATTCGAGTTCCAGCACGCCTTCGTCCGGTAGCCACAGTTGCTTTATCCCTTCGCCATGCTGGCTCACTTCCTGCGATTGCCACAGTTGGCGGAAGGTTTCGCTCATCGCGCTGAGTTCTTCCACCAGCGTGCGCACATGCTCGCTGGCACCGGTACGTGCTACGTCGGCACGGAAATTCGCCACCATGTTACGCGTGACCTGATGCCAATCCGGCAGGCGTTTTTTCATCTCTTCGTTGCTGAACATCATTAACAGGATATTGCGCTGTTCCGGCGGCAGTTGGGCGTAATCCACAAATACTTTGGTCGCCGCATGGTTCCACGCCACCACCTGCCATTCAGCAGTTTTCACCAGTGCGGGCGTGTGCGTCATGCTATCCAGAACGCGTTGCAATGAGGGTGAAACATCCACGCCCGCCTGCCAGGTGACGCCCGGCAAACGATTTTGCGCCAGCAGAAACAGGTGGTCGCGCTCGGCGGCACTTAGCTCCAACGCTTTGGATAACCGTTCCAATACCTCTTCGGAGGGCGCACCGCCTCTGCCCTGCTCCAGCCAGGTGTACCAGGTGGTGCTGACGCAGGCGCGCACCGCCACCTCTTCCCGACGCAATCCGGGCGTACGACGCCGCAGCAACGGATAGCCGAGTTTGCCGGCATCCAGTCGCTGACGTCGTTCACGCAGATAGTTGCCGAGCAGATTGTCGTCTTGTTGGGTCATGGCGTTATCCTGTTAGTGCCTATACCTGTATAAGCTCACGACTTTTCGCCGCGCCGCAGACTTTTATCATAGTGCTTCAACAGCCAGAAATAGGAGTCCGAATATGCGACTTTTTGTGACCGGCGCAAGCGGCTTTATCGGTTCGGCGATTGTGAAAAATCTGCAGGCACGCGGCGTGGACGTGCTTGGACTGGCACGCAGTGACGCGTCAGCAGAGAAGCTGCACCAGCAGGGAGTCCAGGTGATGCGCGGCGATTTAGAAGATATTGCCAGCCTGCGTAGCGCCGTTGAACAGAGTGACGGTGTGATCCATGCCGGATACATTCATGATTTCAGCCGCATGGATCACGCAGCGGCTATCGATCAGCAGGCGATTCTGGCGATGGGTGAAGTGCTTGCCGGGTCAAACCGTCCGCTAGTGGTGACCACCGGTACCGCATTGGTCTCGCCAGGACGTCTTGCGGTTGAGCAGACTCAACCGGTTTCCGGCGGCCATCCTCGTTCCGACTCCAACATCGCCGCACTCGCGCTGGCGGATAAAGGGGTGCGCGTCTCGCTAGTACGTCTTCCGCCCACGGTACACGGCGCAGGCGACCACGGCTTTGTGCCGATGATCATTAACATGGCGAAAGAGAAAGGCGCGGCGGTGTATGTCGGGGATGGTGCGAATCGCTGGCCTGCGGTGCATCGTGATGATGCGGCAGAGTTGTTCTGCCTCGCCGCCGAGCACGCCGAAGCCGGCACGATTTTGCATGCGATTCAGGAAGAAGGCATCCCATTTCGTCAGATCGCCGAAACCATTGGAGCAGGTTTGTCTCTGCCGGTGAAAAGCCTGAGCATGGAAGAAGCGAAAGAGTGGCTGGGCTGGATGGCGTTCTTTGCTTCAATCGATAACCCAGCTTCCAGTGAATGGACGCGCCAGACCTTTAACTGGCAGCCTACCGGGCCTGGATTGCTGCAGGATATGCGTGAGGCGGGTTATTTTTCTCGTTGATTTCGCACCGCTTCTTGCAGGAAATCAATAAACGCGCGGCTTCTTGCAGGAAGAAAACTCCGTTCCTGATAGAGCAGCGCAATCTCAAGGGGCGCGGGAGCGAGTTCAAGTTCAATCACTTCTAACTGCCCATTACGAATATAAGGCTCACAAGCCTGCGCTGAAAGGATGGCAAACCCGATGCCTTTCAGTGCAGCTTGCATCGCCATCTCACCACTGTCGACACGGAAAGGACTCAGCACATTGATGTGTCGAAATCCTTTGCCAGTGGTTATAAATTGCCACGCTTGCCCCTGAAGTGCACTTACGGTGGTGATGCAGGGCAGAGCCAGCAATTGTTCTGTATGCGTTGGTCTGGCGTATTTTTGCAGTAAAGTCGGCGCCGCAACAATGTGGCAGGGTAATGAAGCCAGCGGTCGAGCTATGACATCACTGCTGGCGCGCGTGCCGCGACTGATATCAATGACAACATCGCAGTCATCCCACAGTGCCTCTGCTCCCTGCAGGCTGGTAGTACAATGGAGTTCAATTCTGGGATATCGCAGTGCAAAGTCAGCCAAAAGATTGCCGAAAATCACCGGCCCGACTCCATTTGGTAAACATACGCGTAGCAGCCCTTCCGGCTCAGTTTGTGCGTGGCTTAATCTGGCTTCCGTCTCATTCACCGAGTCCAGCAGTGGTCGCATGCTGTCAAAAAACATCTGCCCTGCTTCAGTAAGCTTCATTTGACGCGTACTTCGCTGTATGAGTCGCATCCCTAATCGTTCTTCCAGCTGCGAAATCTGGCGACTCACATTCGATGCAGGTATATTCAAGGCACGCGCGCCGCCGACAAAACTGCCCTTCTCTGCAACGGTGACGAATACCCGCAAAACATTTAAATCGATTCTACTGCGCATCGATTATCCCATTTTTGATAATTAATCCTCTCACTTTATCGCTCTAATCATAATGATGCACGGGCAATAGACTAGGCCTCCTGTAACTTAATGGAGCAAATTATGCCTGTCCTCACGCCGCAATCAGGTTCATTCGCTGTGATCCGCATCGCTGTGATTATCGCTTTTGTTCAATTCACGAATGCCCTCGAATACATGATGTTTAATCCGCTGTTTGCCTACATGGCGTCTCAATTTTCAGTGCCTGTCACTTATGCAGGTTATGTCACGGGGACTTACACCCTGGGTTCAGTGCTATCCGGGTTATGTATTTGGAAATGGATTGACCGCGTTAACGCCAAACGGTTTTTACTGTGGAATATGGCGCTTTTAGGCGCTCTGACGGTGCTGATCACCTTCACGAGCGATTATACCCTGCTGCTGGTTCTACGATTTATGGCGGGCTTAGTGGGAGGAACAACCATGGGTGTAGGGATGAGTTTATAAATCAGCCTCGCGCCAGCGGCATTACGAGCACGGATGATTGCCACCGTCATTGCCGCTTTCTCTGTGGTCAGCATTGCAGGGATGCCGACCATGCTGTTTTTGAGCACACATTTCGGCTGGTATAGCGCAACGAGACTCATTGGTTTGCTGTGCCTGATAGCTTTGCTTCTTATTGCCGGGTTTATTCCTGATGCCCCGCGCAAAATCGCCCCTAAATCATCGATAACAATGACGCCAGAATGGTTGTTTTTCGCCAGCGGGAACGCCATCGCGCAATTCACTCCTATGCTCATCATTCCTGCTTTGGTGCCTTTATTGACCCAACACATGCAGGCTGTGAACGCCTCGCTGCCCATGCTGTTCTTCATCGGTGGCATCGCTGGGTTGATGGCGACAAAGCTTACCGGAAAACTATTGGCTCACTGGTCCAGCTACACCTTAGCCATTGTCTCAACGCTGATATTACTGGTCAGCATGCTGCTTCCCGTGACAGGTTTGCATGCCAGCTCATTATTCATGGGGCTGTTTCTGAGCGGGGCTTACGGACGATTGGTGGTGGTGTCGTGTGTGACGACGAGATTTCCAAATGAGGCCAGTCGGGCTGGTTTCCTGTCCCTGCAAACGGCGCTGATGTCATTGAGTACCACCCTCGCCTTTTTTGTTTCGGCCATGACTTTTGAGATAGCAGCGCCACTGCCGATCATATTCTGGGTGCTGGTTGCCGGCAGCGCATTACTCTTGCCGCCGCTGATTAAGAGGATGGAAAAAAGGTTAGCGAGACGTGAGGCCTGAGGTGATAAAGGTAGCGGCAGAATCGATCGCCCAGCTAAAAGTTTAGCTCTGGTTCGATAAACTCTGCCGCGAGGGATTAGCCAAACGGCTCTTCGCGTGCCAGCAAGCGTGCTATCACGTTAAGCGCACCTTCGTCGTTATTGCTGTCGGTTTTATAACGCGCAACAGCGGCCACGGGCGCGGCTGCATTGGCCATCGAAAAGCTGTAGCACGCCTGACGCAGCATTTCGAGGTCATTGGCGCTGTCGCCAATAGCCAGCACTTCGCAATCGTCGATGCCCCATTTTTCCTGCAGCAGCGCGATGCCATGTGCTTTGTGGCAGCCAGGAATGATCAGATCGACAAAACCAAAGCCGCTGGAGACCGGATGCATAATGTTTTCAATCGCGCCCAGTTCTTTGTGCAGACGATCCATCAGGGCATCCACCCCTTCGTGGGCCAGATTCAGCGAAAACTTAAAGATGGTGTCATCGATATCGTAGAGGTTGTCGCGCTTTTCCAGCCGATGATAGTGATTCGCCAGCATCGCAATCACTTCCTCCGGCATTGAGGTGTGCACATAAGCGCCATTGCGACCGCACACCACGGTGCTGATATCCGGCTCTTTCGCCAGAATATCGAGAATTTGATGGACGCGTTCTGGCGCTAATTCGCCGCAGAAGATCTCTTCATTGCTGTCTGACACCCAGGCACCGTTCTCGGCGACAAAGGCGATTTCATCTTTGATATCCGGGAAGTAGCGTTGTAACTGGTAATACTGATTGCCACTGGCGACCACAAAACGAACGCCTTTCTCTTTCAACAAGGCGTACTGGCGCGCGAATCGTTGAGCGTTGTACTGTTTGTTGTCATCGAGAAAAGTCCCATCCATATCCACCGCAATCATTTTTACTGCCATCTTGCTCTCCCGTATCGTTTGACCAGCATTCCATCCAGCTGTGAAAAGGTTTTCATAGAGCTTACTCGCGGTGTGGATTAATGAGAATGGTAATAATGAGATTGTTAACCGCTTTCAGAGATTTCCAGTGCCATCTTTTACTGCAAATCCGCCCCTTTTTCCCTGATCCAGACACAGAACATCTCTGCCATGTCCTTTGCGTAGTCGAAAATCTCCGCCTCAGTGCGCGGTGTTTCGGAAAAATGCTTGCCCACGTTACCCAGTGTGCTGTTGATCAGGTCGGCAGCGCGCAGACGTTGATTCTCTTCCAGATTGGGCAATAACTCAGACAGGAAGTCACTCATCACGTTTTCACCCGCCGCGCGCGCGGCTGCCACTTCCGGTGCATCACGGTATAACGGCGCTGCATCGTTAAGTGCGGTCCGCATTGCCGCTTCTTCACACTCTGAGTGCAAGAAAGCGAGCGTGAGTTGGTGCAGACGTTCACCCGCAGGCACATCTCGATTGCGCAGGATTGATCCTAAAAGATCGCCGGTGCGTTGCCACTCCTCACTTTGTAAGCGGAAAAGGATAGCCGCTTTATTGGGAAAGTATTGATACAACGATCCAATACTCACACCAGCACGCTCCGCCACACGTGCGGTGGTAAACCGCGTGGCGCCTTCCTGTTCCAAAACCTGAGTAGCGGCTTGCAAAATCGCCGAAACCAGCTCGCTGGATCGCGCTTGTTTAGGAATTTTTCTCTCTGAAATCCTGGTGTTACGACGTTCAGCCACCTGATACTCCCGAACACGAATAGTGAAATGCGAATGATTCATCGTATTCTGTTCGCACAGATTAATCTACGGAGAATCATCATGACGAGCTTAACTTCCGCGCCATTGGCGCCGCTGCTTAACTACCTGTTCGAACTGGCCGACAATATGGCGCATCCGACCAATGAAGCCTTCCGCGTCATGTCCGATGAAGAGCAAAATCGCCTGTTGCAGAGCAAAACAGATTATCTCGAACTCTATGGTCATCTGAAAAATGTGCCACTGGCGGTGTCGCGTGAAACCGGCAAGTTGCTGTACATGCTGGCACGCAGCAGCAAGGCGCAGTCGATAGTGGAGTTTGGCACCTCCTTTGGGATTTCAACGCTGCATCTCGCGGCAGCGTTACGCGATAACGGCGGCGGAAAGATCATCACCAGTGAATTTGAGCCGGGAAAGGTGGCGCTGGCGCGCAATCATTTTGCCGATGCGGGCGTAAGTGATTTGATTGAAGTGCGCGTGGGTGACGCGCTGCATACGTTGAGCCGCGACCTGCCTGCTGCCATCGATATGCTGGTGCTCGATGGCGCCAAGGCAATTTACCCTGAGATACTGGCGCTGGTTGAACCACATTTGCGCCCTGGTGCGCTGATCGTCGCCGATGATGCCGATTTCAGCCCCGAATATCTCGAACATGTGCACAGCGGGCGTGGCTATCTGTCGCTGCCTTACAACGACGGCGTTGAAGTGTCAATGTGGCTGGGACGTTCACAGTAATCAGCACCCAGAGCCTGTGCTCTGGGTGGCTGTCATTTTCGGTACTGCGCTTCGACCCGTTCCTGCTTGATCTTGGCATCAATGGAGAGTTCTGCGGTGGGGCGTAGCAACAGGCGAGCCAGGCCAATGGGATCGCCCGTCTCACGACAATAGCCATATTCACCATGATGAATACGCTGCATGGCGGCATCAATTTTCGGCAGCAGGCGACTTTCGCGATCAATCTGGCGAAACAATAAGCGTAACTCCTCTTCGCGGATCGCTTTATCGGCTTCGTCACCTTGCTGTTCGCTGCGTTGCAGCTGCGATTTCAGGTAGTCGATGTGTTGCAGCAGTTCCTGGCGCTCAAAACGTAATAAGCGCAAAAAATACTCACTTTGGTGAGGATTCATATACTCTTCTGGCGGCATACTGAGAAGGTTTTGCTGCTCGGCTGCTGTGGGTTTGGTCATATTGAAATTCCTTAACAGCTTCGTGTTAATGTTATATCGTCACATTTCTAATCATTCATTGAGGTTGCTGCGATGAAGACCACTGTTCCTCTGTTGCTTATCGCCATAGCATCGGCAAAAGCAGGTGCCTTTCAGGCAAAGATTGATACGTTAAAACTGGCGCAAAAACCGGATACCGCAGTGGCCAACGTCGATTTGACGCAGCCTCTGGCGACCGCGGAAGTGCATGCGGCGCTGTTAAAGCCCGTATCCGGCTGCCAGTGTCCGTTCTGTACGCAAATGCGTGCGCTGGCGGGCTAACTCAGGCGGATACGCGCGCCACGCGCTGCGGCCAGGGATCGGCAAATTCACCGCCGCTTTGCCACCATGCAAGCTCCTCTTTATTGAGAAAGCAGCGTTTCAGGGCGACGGTAAAGGCTTTCACTTCATCCGGTTCACCAATCACCGTTAAACTGCAGCGCCGATCGCCAAATCGCCCCGGCATTTTTGCCACTGCCTGTTCGACCGCCGCACGCTCCTCTGCAGTGAGCGGACTATCACGATGATTCAGAATTCCCGCTTTCCAGTAACTGATAAATTCCAGACTGATGCTGCCGGTGGCCTGATTCCACAACAGCGCTAAATCATCGCGCGTCGGCAACCAGAAAAAGCCTTTACTGCGATAGATGCCCGCGCCCATAAAGTGGTGGCAGGTATCCCACAATCGCTGCGGATGGAATGGACGATCGTCGTGAATCACTTCGGAAGTCATTTGCCACGCACCGGGTTCAATGGCATCCACCTCATCCGCTAATTCTTCAATTAACTGCGCGACTCGCCCGAAATCGTAGGGCTGCATCGCCATGAGTTCACTCAGAGAGAGGTTTCCCCGCGATACCGCCATCACTGCCACATAGGGATTGAGCGGATGAATGGCCTGGGCAATGCGGGTAATGCTGGAAGACGGCAGCCGATCATTTTTGGTGAGCAGCAGATGGCTGCAAAACATGATTTGTTCTGCCAGCAGATTCTCGATGCGCCGCTCGTGACGAGTCAGATTGGCCTGCAAACGAGGAATCAGCGCTTCGCCCTGCTGGTAATCATCATTCAGCATCACGCTGTCGACCAGCGATAAGAATCCATTGAGTTGCACTTCAGCATGATCGCGGAAATAACGCACCAGCGGCAACGGATGGCTGCTGCCCGAGGTTTCCAGCAGGATCAGATCCGGGCGATGTGCGTTGAGCATCGACTCAAGTGCGGCATCGAGTTTTTCGATACCCGTTCGGCTGCTGATGCTGTCGGCTGAGAGCGTGATGAAATTATGTTTACTGGCGTTGACGATTTCAGTATTGGCAATCAGCACGCCATCAACGTCCAGTTCGCTCATATCATTGACGATGACGCAGACTGCAAGTTGCTGTTTGTGTGCCTGAACCAACAGACTTTTTAAAAGCGTTGTTTTGCCTGCACCAAGAAAACCGTTGAGAATGGTGAGGGGGATTTTTTGCATCGTGACCTCTTGCTGCCGCACTTTGCGGCGTGGGTTTGCAATCCATGGCGTCATGCCGTTCCGTTAAACCAGGTTGTGCCAAAGTACCCGCTGGGGAACTGCGCTTCGCTCAGGCAGAAATATGTGGCCGGGCGCTCAGTTCATTGCACCGTCAACGATCTGCCTGGTTCCTCGCGTTTATCTTCCTCAGTGAAACCAGGGTTCAAACGGGTCCGGATATTCGGCCCAGTTTTCCGGGCCCTGCGCCATCTCTTCGTCAGTCAGCAGCGCATGTTCCAGCTGGTTGCGCAGACGGGCCTCATCCATCTCAATACCAATAAACACGATTTCCTGACGCGCATCGCCAGTGCTCTCGACCCAGTTCTGCATGATGTATTCCAGCGTCTCGGGATCTTCCGGCCAGCGCTCTTTCGGCGCGCTGGCCCACCACATGCCTGCTAAGCCCTGACGCGTCACACCACCGGCCTGTGACCAGGAACCGGCATAATGAGGACGACTGGCGAGCCAGAAGAAGCCCTTAGACCGCACCACGCCTTGGAGATCGCCTTCAATGACGCTAGCGAAGCGGGTGGGATGGAAAGGACGACGCGCGCGGAACACAAAGTTGCGGATGCCATACTCTTCGGTTTCTGGCGTATGTGAACCGCGCAGTTCTTGCAACCAGCCGGGGGCTTGTGAGGCCGCATCAAAATCAAATAAACCGGTATTCAGCACTTGATTCAGCGCGACTTTGCCAAACTCAGAGGTCACCACGCGTGCACGCGGGTTGAGAGAATGCAATATCGCCAGCAAGCGGGCTTTTTGCGCTTCATCAATCAGATCGGTTTTGTTCAGAATCAGCACGTCGCAGAACTCAATCTGATCCACCAGCAGATCCACCACCGTGCGTTCATCTTCTTCACCCAGCGATTCACCGCGGGATTTGATGCTCTCGTTGGATTCGTAATCGCGCAGGAAATTGAAGCCGTCCACGACGGTCACCATGGTGTCCAGCGCAGCGACTTCCGATAAACTCTGTCCGTCTTCATCGGCAAAGGTAAAGGTTTCCGCCACCGGAAGCGGCTCGGAAATACCGGTAGATTCGATCACCAGGTTATCGAAACGGCCATCTTTTGCGAGGCGATCTACCTCCAGCAGCAGATCTTCACGCAGCGTGCAGCAGATGCAGCCGTTACTCATCTCGACTAACTTCTCATCGGTGCGCGACAACTCCGCCCCGCCCTCACGCACCAGGGCGGCATCGATATTCACTTCTGACATATCATTGACGATCACTGCCACGCGGCGACCTTCGCGATTGTTGAGAATATGGTTAAGCAGTGTGGTTTTGCCCGCGCCGAGAAAGCCGGAGAGGACAGTAACCGGCAACTTTTTAAAATTCGGGGATAATGATGACATTGCAACTCCTTCAACATGACAAGTGCAGGTGCGGTGACATGCCACACCAAACGTTATAATTGATATGTTATAACATAACAATTACGGTTGTCATTGCGTCGAAGAAAGATTGTTGTTTAAGGCTAATAAAAAGCGGGCCGTTTCGGCCCGCTATAAAGCATTACTTGTTATCGGGATAGCTTAGATCGATCGCTTCATCCGGTAACTTAGTGAATTTTTTCACGATGGTGCGGAAGTCGGCGTTAGGCGTCAAATCGGCAAACTGTTGCGGATAAAGGTCTTTTGCCAAAATTTCCATCCCCACGATGTTGTAAGGGTGGTTATAGAAATGATGGTAAACGCCATAAACACGGCCATTTTTCACCGGCTCGATCTGTGCCAGACCGGTACGTTTCAACAGTGTCTGGAAAGTGGCATTCACCTCTTTCGGCTGCACGCCGTAGCCGAATGGCAGCACGTTGGTGTTAGGCCGCTTTGAACCGGTCATGATGTAAACGTCCGGTTTCATCGCTATAATCTTTTCCAGCGCGATAAAGCCCACGTTGCCCGGCAACAGCTCGGAACCAATATTCTTACCGCCTACGGCTTCGACTAATCCGCCCCAGCCATTGTGACTGTGAGTGAAGCAGCAGTTATCGCTGTTACCGGCAATCGGCTCAATAAACACCGTCGGTTTGTTCTTCACCTCAGCGACGCCTTTGGTGATGCGATCAAACCTCTGCTGATAGAAATCGGTATAGGCCTTAGCCTGGCTCTCCCGGTTAAACACTTTGCCCAACAGCGTGACGCTGGGTGCCGTGTTTTGCGCTGGGTGCAGTTCATAATCCACAAACACCACGGGAATATGCAGATTATTCAGCGTACTCAATACACCTGACTGTTGCAGCGCCGGTTTCGCGCGCAGTTGGGCAATCATCATGTCGGGCTTTTGCGCCAGCACGCTTTCCAGATTGACCTGGCCCTGGTCGCTGAAGCCCATATCGACAATTTTGGTCGCTTCAGGCCATTTGCCTTTCAGCAGATCCCAGGTTTGGGTGTCTTGTTTCTTCGGCAGGTTATTCCACGCCACCACACGCTTGAACGGGTCATCACGATCCAGCAGCGCCAGCGTCAAAATATCGCGGCCATCCTGCAGGATGATGTGTTGCGGTTCTTTGGTGATGGTTTGCGTGTTGCCGTCCATATCGGTGACGGTTAACGGGTAAGTGGTAGCCGAAGCCGCCGTGGAAGCCAGTAATCCCATTGCCAGTAGCAGGCGCGTTTTCATCCTAAAACTCCGTGGTAAAAAGAATAGTTATTATTATCAATTACCTTAACACAACCTTAAGGGCCGAAAATAAACGCCAGGACAATGGGTTGTAACCGAGTATTAATGTTGAGTGATGAAGGTTGGATGGCGGATGGCGGATGGCGGATGGCAGATGGCAGATGGCAGATGGCAGATGGCAGATGGCAGATGGCAGATGGCAGATGGCAGATGGCAGATGGCAGATGGCAGATGGATTATCCGTTCCCTGCAGGCAGCCCGCAAGCCGCCGCAGCAGGGAAATGCGCGTCAGGTGAAATCGGACAGCTTCTGCCCGGAGGTAATCAACTCCTGCAACAGCATCTGCCGACGCTCTTGCGACGTATCACGGCTGACCATAAAGCAGATCGCCGCCACCGCCTGGCCGCTGCGTGAGCGAATCGGCGCGGCCATACAGCAGGTAAAGCTTTCGGAGAGCCCTTCCGTCATGCAATAACCCAGCTTACCGGCATGGTGGATTTCATCGAGAAACGCCTGCTTATCGAGAATCTGCCCGCTGGCGAGACGGTAATCTTCTTCTGGAATCAAATCGAGGATCGCGCTATCAGACCAGTTACTGAGCAGTAAACGCCCGGTAGCGGTCCAGGTGATGGGCACGCGTACGCCGATATCTGAGGTGATCTTGAAGGGGTGCGCGTTGCTGCTCTCGGACAGCACCACCGTGTACTTGTTGCCCTCCAGCATACAAAGCTGCACAGTTTCGCCATGGCGCGCCACAATCTCGACCATCAACTGATGCGCGCGCCGGATCAGATCGTTGTGCGCCATGTAATCCGCACCGTAATAGTGCATCTCGCGACCGAAAAACACCGCACCATCTGCATCTAATTCCACCAGCCCGGCTTCACTGAGCAAACTGACCAACTCATAAACGCTGGATCGGGGTGCGCCAGTGGCATCGATCAAATCGCGCATCGCCATCGGCTGACGGGCAATATGCAACTGACGGAAAATATCAATAACCCGGTCAACACCGCGCGCCCGTGACGGTTTTTCATCCGGCATACGCTTACTCCCCTGTTGCATTGGTGCGATTGGAATACATGAAAAAAGAAAAGCATCATACACCCCAACGCAACAATTACCCATCCCCGTAAAAATAAAAATTAGTCACTGACGTTATATTATGGCGATCTATTTTGGGGCCTCATTTTGGCGCAACGATTTTTTGCTGACATTAAAAATGTTCGACGAAGGTCACATTCTTATTAAACGAACACTCCGCAATAAATTTATTTTGCGATCCCGACTACATCACAAAAAATTAAATAGCCGATCACATATTGCAAAAGCAAATCCACTGTGCAAATCTTGCCCTATCCGGTATTGCAGATTTAAGTCTGATATATCGGACAGACTAACAACTCCAGAAATGAGGCAATTTGCATGACGATAAAACGTTATGGCATTGAAGGCGGGACCGGCACTGGCGGGCAAATGTTGCCCTTCGCCCGTGCGGTAGAGGCCGATGGCTGGCTGTATATCTCAGGCCAGACGCCAATGCGCGACGGTGAGGTAGTGGAAGGCGGTATCATCGAACAGACCCAGTTAGCATTTGATAACTGCCTGACCATCATGCGCGAGGCAGGTTATCGCGTGGAAGATGTGGTACACGTCACAGCCGTGCTGACCGACGCACGCTACTTCAGTTCCTTTAATAAAGTATTCAGTGAGATATTCAGTGGAAATCCACCGGCACGCATTTGCAGCGTGCAGGATTTAGTGGTCGACTGCAAAGTGGAAGTGGATATGAAATGCTTCCGCGCCGATCGTAAATAATTATTACGGTTAAAACAGGCTGACGATCTTTTATTTTCTTCGCCCACACCAGGACAGCCTGTTATTAATTGATGCTTTTCATTTTGCTGTGAAATATCGGTGTTACGCCGACTCATAACCATTTTATAGAGAGCATAAAATGAACACAACATCGCTTAAATTCGGCGCCGCTGCGCTGGCATTACTGGTTTTAGCTGGCTGCACACCCACCGAAGAAAAAAAAGAGGCTGGCGCCGCACCGCAATCGGCCCTGCAGAACGTACTGCAACGCGGCACGCTGCGTGTCGGTGACTGCCTGAGCTTTGCCCCCTTTGGTTTTTATGACAAAGACGGCAACCCAGATGGTTATGACGTTGATTTGGCTAAAGCACTGGCCAAGGAGATGGGCGTGAAACTGGAGATGGTGAATACCACCAGCGCCAACCGTATTCCTAACCTGCAAACCAATAAAGTCGATGTGGTGTTCTGTAACTTCACACGCAATCTTGAACGCGCCAAAGAGATCGGCTTCACCAACCCGTATGTGGTGGCCAGTGAAGCGATGCTGGTGCGCAAGAACAGCGGTATCCAATCTGCGCATGATATGGCAGGCAAAACCATCGCCACAGTGAAGGGTTCAACCAATGGGGATGAAGTCCGTAACCTCGGTATTGATGTGAAAATTCAGGAATACGACTCATCGCAAGCCGCGATCCTCGCGGTGAAGCAAGGTCAGGCCGATGCGATGATCGAAGACAACAACTTCCTCGCCTATCAGGCCAAGCTCGATCCGACGTTAACCGTGACCAACGAAGCGCTGGTACCACTGGAATATAACGCCTTCGGTGTGAAACAGGGGGATCAGGTGTGGACCAACTATCTGAATGAATTCCTGTTTGAGATTAATGCATCGGGTGAAAACGCCCAGCTGTATCAGAAATGGTTCGGTAGCAAGCCACGTTACCCGCTGAATCCGCAATATTGATTGATGTGCGGCGCGGCAGTTGATGCCGCGCCGTTCGAAGGAGTCAAACCATGAGTTATCAATGGCTAACCCTCTGGCGCTATGCCGACACCTTTCTTGAGGCCGCATGGCTGACACTGCAGGTGACATTGCTGGCCTTCGTGCTGGCGGTAGCATTGGGTTTATTGTCGGCATTAGCGAAATCATCGCCTGTTGCTCCCCTGCGCTGGATCAGTCACTGCTACGTCGAGTTTATTCGCAACACGCCGGTGCTGCTGCAAATTTTCATCATCTTCTTTGGCCTGCCCTCGCTGGGCATCACCATGAGTGCCTTTACCGCCGGTGTGCTGGCGCTGGGCATCAACGTTGGCGCTTACTTGTCTGAAACCTTTCGTGCCGGGATTCAATCGGTGCCAAAAGGTCAGCTCGAAGCCGCTTATATTCTCGGCATCCCGCGTCGGCAAATCTTTCTCAGCGTGGTGCTGCCGCAGGCGGCACGCGCCGTATGGCCGGCGATCATCAACAACCTGATTCAGTTGCTGCTCGGTACTTCGCTGCTTTCTGCGATTGCCCTGCCAGAACTGACCGGCACCGCCACGGTGATCAACGCCCGCACTCTGCTGTATATCCAGACCTTTAGCGTTGTCGCGCTGGTCTATCTGGTGCTGAGCAATTTGTTCTCCTGGCTGGGCACGGTGGCAGGACGGCGCATGTTCCACCCGCCGCTGGTGACCCCGGTAAAAAAGTCCGCCTGGTGGTGGGCAAAAAAATGGCTGACTAATCCAGTGAAACAGGAGAATGCGCTATGAGCGAGCTTATCATCAGCTCTTTCCCCATCCTGCTGAAAGGACTGGGTATCACGCTGTTGCTGTCCATCGCCGCCATTATCGGCAGCACGTTACTGGGCTTACTGGCGGCCGTGTTGCGCACCAGCCGATTGCCGGTCGCCAAACAGATCGCCGTACTCTATACCGAGCTGTTTCGCGGTACGCCGGTGCTGATCACGCTGATGTTCATCTACTTCGGCGTGGCCTACTTCGGTTATGAGATCAATCTGTTTGCCGCCGGGATCCTCGGTTTGAGCATCTACCAGGGTGCTTATATCGCGGAAGTGTTCCGCGCCGGGATTGAAGCGGTACCGAAAGGACAGTGGGAAGTGTCCTGGATTCTCGGGCTTTCCAAACGTCAAACCTTCATGAGCGTGGTATTGCCCCAAACCCGTGGCATCGTGTTGCCGCCGCTGGCCGGTCAGTATCTTTCGCTGATTAAAGACACCTCAATCGTCAGCATGATCGGCATGTCCGAACTGATGCATCAGGGCCAGGCGATTGTCGATCGCATCGGCCAACCGGTGGTGATTTACGGCCTGGTTGCCCTGCTCTACTTCGCCATTTGCTTCCCGCTTTCACGTTGGGTTCAACATCATCAAACCAGGAGCCAGATATCATGAGCCAATCTGCGATTACGCTGAGCCGCATTACTAAATCATTTGGCTCCACTCAGGTGCTGAAAGAGATCAGTCTGGATGTTTCACCCGGCGAAGTGCTGGTGTTAATTGGTGCATCCGGCTCAGGAAAAAGTACGGTGCTGCGCATCATGAGCGGCTTAGAAACCGCTGATGGCGGCGAAATATGGGTCAACAAAGTGCCATTGCACGACCGTAAGCGCAGCAGCGAAATTTGCGGCCATGTCGGCATGGTGTTCCAGCAGTTCAACCTGTTCCCGCACAAAACCGCGCTGGGTAACGTCACCCTGGCGCTGATTAAAGCGCAAAAACTGTCGGAAGCGGAAGCCAACAAACGCGGCATGGCGGCACTGACTCGTGTTGGGCTGGCGGAACGCGCGCATCACTATCCGGCACAGCTTTCCGGTGGTCAGCAGCAGCGCGTCGCCATTGCGCGCGCGTTGGCGGTGGAACCGAAAATTATGTTCTTTGATGAAGCCACCTCCGCACTGGACCCGGAGCTGGTTGGCGAGGTGATGGAAGTGATGCGCAGCCTGGCGCGTGAAGGCATGACGATGGTGGTGGTGACGCACGAAATGGGCTTTGCCCGTAAAACGGCGGATCGCGTGGTGTTTATGGATCAAGGCGTTATCGCTGAGCAGGGTTCGCCGGAGCAAATCTTTGTTAATCCGCAGAACCCGCGCACTCAACAATTCTTATCGCGCGTGCTTGAGCACTAACAGGAGCCACTATGTCGATTCATTTTCCTCTGCAGGCAGACGGGTTACTGGATGCTCAACAACCTGCGCCACGGTTTAAATCGGTGTCGGGTGCAGGCGATCAGCCGTTAACGCCGGGCAGTAACGTGTTTACCAGTGATGAAGTGTTCTCCCCGTTGATGGTGATGAAGCAGTCAGCGCTGGAGAACAACCTCCACCAGCTTGCAACATTTTGCCAGGAGAACGGCATCATGCTGGCAGCGCACGGGAAAACCTCAATGTCGCCCGCGATCTTGCGCCGCGCCATTAGCGAAGGTGGCGCGTGGGGATTGGGTGCTGCCACGCCAGCACAGGTGCGCGCGCTGCGTCAGTTTGGCATCCGCAATGTGTTTCTCGCCAATGAGCTGGTCGATCCGGCGGGCATTCGCTGGATTGGTCAATGGCAGCAGCAGCATCCCGACCACGGTTTCCTCTGCTATGTGGATTCACTGCAGGGCGTAAAATTGCTGGAGCAGCATCTCGGCGATGCACAGATTTCTGTGTTGCTGGAGATGTCGGTGAGCGGTGGTCGCACCGGCTGCCGTTCCCAACAGGAAGCAATCAAGATTGCCGAAGCGATTAAAGACAGCCCTTCACTGCAGCTGGTGGGCGTGGCCGGTTATGAAGGTGCACTGGGGGCGGGTCGCGATGAAGCCGGTATTCAGCGCGTGAAAGCGTATTGTCAGATGATGATCAGCACCGCTGCACTGCTGGCAGATCATCAACTCTTCAGCAGCGATCACATCATCCTCAGCGCTGGCGGTGGCGCCTGGTTTGACGTGGTGACCGAATGCTTTACTGCCGCGACATTACCGCTGCCGATGACACCCTTGATTCGGTCCGGTGCCTATATGGCGCATGACAGCGGCTTGTATGCGCGCATTGCACCCTTCGCGCAACCGGGTTCGAGCCATCACTTCGATGCAGCGCTGGAGATTTGGGGGCGGGTATTGTCTCGTCCTGAGCCAGGATTGGCTTTTGTCGATTTTGGTCGGCGTGATGTGCCGTTCGACCAGGATCTGCCCAATCCATTGTGGATCCGCAACGCAGATGGCAGTGAACCGCGCGCGGCAACCCATCTGCGTATCAGTGACGTCAACGATCAACATGCGTATCTGCTGCTGCCCGATGATGAAACGTTGCAGCCGGGTGATTGGGTAGGATGCGGTATCTCTCATCCCTGCACCGCTTTTGATAAATGGCGCTATCTGCCACTGGTGGACGACGATTATTGCGTCACAGATTCACTGGAAACAGCATTCTGACCACAAAAAAGGCTGCCAACGTATTGGCAGCCAGTTCTGGCACATCCCTGTACGACCATGTGGGGTCAGACGTTGTGCCTTCAATGAGTACATAGTAACACACAAAATAATTAGCAGGATAATTATTTTATTACCAGAGCCAGTTTCACCGCATCCTCGGCATGAATCAACGTGGTATCAAACAGCGGCACGCTGGCATCTTCGGGCTTCACCAGCAGGGTAATTTCGGTGCAACCCAAAATGATCGCTTCGGCGCCCTGCGCCACCAGCTCAGCAATCACCTCACGATAACGCGCTCGCGACGACTCACGAATAATGCCAAGGCACAACTCCTGATAGATGATGTCATGCACCGTCTTCCGACCCGATTCATCCGGTACCAGCACATCAATGCCGGACTGCGCCAGACGGCCTTTGTAGAATTCCTGCTCCATGGTAAATGCCGTCGCCAGTAAGCCCACGCGCTTCACGCCCGCAGCCTGAATACGCTGCGCAGTCGCGTCGGCGATATGCAGCAGCGGGATAGCCACGGCATCGGTGATCTGATGAGCGACTTTGTGCATGGTGTTGGTGCAGAGCACGATAAAATCCGCCCCACCCTTTTCCAGACTGCACGCGGCCTCTGCCAGAATCTCACCGGCCTGCTGCCACTCACCCGCCACCTGTAACTTCTCGATTTCCTGAAAGTCGACGCTGTACATCAGGCTGCGCGCCGAGTGCAGTCCGCCAAGTTGCTGCTTCACCTGTTCATTGATGATGCGGTAGTAGAGCGCCGTCGATTCCCAACTCATTCCACCGATCAAACCGATCATTTTCATCTGCGATTATCCTTTATCAAGCCTGTTCAGCACTGTACGGGATTTGGCAGTCCGGTGCATGTCCCCTGCTCAAATACAGGGCTCACGGCACACTTATACACGGCCAACCTCAAGTGACGCGTTTTCCGGCCAGCGCGCTGAGGGAAACAGCGATAAGCGGATATTGAACAGATGGAACATCGGCGTAAACAACGCCTGTTCCTGTAATGTTCGCGCTTCTAAACCCAGCAGCAGGCGATTAAGTTCATGCAACAACGCCGAATGGGGCTGTGTCTGCAGGGATTTCAGCCTGCGTTTGAGGAACACACTCAGCTCATGGAACATCGCCGCACTCTCAATGCCATTCTCGGTCAGCAGCGCTTTGTGCCGCGTGTAATAGTCGTAACAGTTGGCACCAAGCCAGGCCTCGGCAATCAGATTGCCGCCGGAAACCAGATCGGGCGAGGGATCGACGCGCTTACGTGGCAAGATAATGTTGACCTTATCCAGCGTACGCGCCACAAATTGCTGCCGCGCCGTCATCGTCACCGTGTTGAGACGCAGCGTAGCGATAAACTGCAGCAGATCGCGGATCCCTTTGCGCACCGCGCGCTTCGCCGTCCACGACGGACGCTTGTTGCGGATTAGCAACGTCAGCACCAGCGCGATGACAATGCCCACCAGCGTCGAAATCATGGCGTTTACTATAAGCAGAAGATCGGGTTTGAAATGGTGGCTCATACCAATCAACCCTGGAATCTGCGTGGCGACAATCAGGCCAATCAAATTGGTTGCCGGGTTGGCAATCACCAATCCCAGCGCAAATAATCCGGGCGCAAGGCAGATGATCATCGCTTCAAACGTTACCGCCTGTGGTATCAACACGGTGACGTAGAGCAGACTGATCGCCATTGAGATCAATACGCCCTTCAGGAATAGCTTCATCGGCGCGATAGGACTGTCCAGCCCGGCAAAGAATGAGCAGAGTACCGCCGCCATCATCGGCGCAGTCGAGCCATCTTTCCAGCCGCTGCCGATCCAGAACAAGCAGGTGGCGAAAGTGGCCAGAAACGCAGTAAAGCAGGAAAGCAACAGCAAACCTTTATCGACATGCTTATGCGCACGCACGGTTTTTCCCGGCTTGACGGTCGGTGTCCACTCACTCACGCGCTCGCTGACGCTGTGATAGGCATTAGCGATACGCACGAAGTTGAGCAGGCGCTCCAGCAATCCAATCAACAAAATACTCTCTTCACTGTTGAGCCGCCCCTCCTGCCAGGCCTGCTTCAGCTGCGCCTGTGTAACGGTCAAAACATCGTGAATCTGAACCTGGTCATCGCCGTTCAGCCATAACAAAAATTGCTGGAATGCCTCTGCAACATAGTCCGGAAAACGGATTTCCTGCTGCGCCAGCAAATTAAGCCGCGACTCAATCGCTGTCAGCGTCGGAATCAAATAGGAAAGATGTTGATACTGCACGCTAACCAACCGCACCAGACGTCGCGCGGCATCGCCTTCATAAACACAGTGCGTAATCAGGGTTTCGACGTTGAGAGGATAGTTCGCCATCTGCACCAGAATATCTTCTCGTTCCACCGATTTATCAGCTGGCATCACCGTGACTAACTCGCTGCACAGCTTGCGCGCATTCTGGTACCACAGGCTGACGCTTTGCTCCAACAGACTGCGCATCGACACCGGCATGATTAAGCGGTGCACCAGGCTGCTGCAGATGATCGCCACCGTGATCTCTTCAATACGCGAAATCACCGTGTAGGTGATGGCCGAGGGTGACGTGACGTCGGGAAAGCCCATTATCGCCGCACTGTAACCAGCGAGCATAAACACATAGCTTTTCGGCGTGCGGTCATGCAGCGACAGGTAGAGACATGCCGCCACCCATAAAGAGATGCACAGGCTGAACAGCATCGGTGACTCTACCGTAGTGGGATAGATTAGCAGCGTAAACAGCCCACCCAGCAAGGTGCCGAAAAAGCGAAACACCGATTTCGATACGGTCGAACCCGAATAGAGTTGTGAGGCAACGTACACTGTAGTCAGTGACCAGGCCGGTTTATCGAGATTGAGTTCCAGAGCAATGTAAAAAGCCAGAAAGGCGGCAAGACAAGTTTTGGCAGAAAACAGCACTGCGCTTTGTGAAAACCACTTCATAGAGCGAAAGAAACCCATAGCAGGCAACGTAAGTGCCTATCCTGACAGAAGCATATCGAGATGACATTTTGATTTGTTATACAAATTATTACCGTGCTAATTATCTGGGCATCTATGCAAATCAAGATGACATGCTGATTACAGTGAATGATCTTGATCACAAAAAATTAGGTTATAAGCGATCGAAATTAGTTATTTATTGGTTATATAAGCGCTTTGCTATGGTGAGAAAAAATCCACAAGAGACTCATCATGCAAACAAAAATTCCTGCTCTGAGCGCGTTGGCGCTTAGCTTTGGCCTGCTCTCTGCGCACGCCTTTGCCGCTAAACCAGAAACCGTGACCATCGGCTATCAGAAAGCCAATATTTTTGCGCTGCTGAAGTATCGCGGCACGCTGGATGAAACCTTCAAGAAGGAAGGCATCAATGTCCGCTGGGTAGAGTTTCCGGCCGGGCCGCAGATGCTGGAAGGGCTAAACGTGGGCAGCATCGATTTAGCCGCCACCGGGGATGCTCCACCCGCTTTCGCGCAGGCTGCCAAAGCGGATTTGATTTACCTCGGTCACTCCCCTGCTAACCCCAAAACCGAAGCCATCGTGGTACCTAAAGATTCGCCGATCAAAAGCGTGGCGGATTTGAAAGGTAAGCGCGTTGGATTGAACAAGGGTTCTGACGTGAATTATTTGCTGGTGAAAGCGCTGGAAGATGCCGGACTGAATTATAAGGACGTGAAACCCGTTTACCTGCCACCAGCTGATGCGCGCGCCGCCTTCCAGAAAGGCGCGATTGATGCGTGGGTGATTTGGGATCCGTTCCTCGCGGAAGTGGAAGCGAATGCCGATGCACGTGAAATCCGCAATGCGGAAGGCCTGGTGCCGCATTACACCTTCTATCTCGCCAGCCGCCCCTTTGCCGAAGGCCATCCTGACACCGCGAAACAGGTGGTGGATGAATTGAGCAAATTGAGTGACTGGGCGAACGCCAATCAGGATGAGGCTGCCGCGATTCTGTCCAAATCGACCGGGTTAGATAAGGCAATCTGGCAGACCACGTTGAAACGCCTGCCGTATGGCGCCACGCGTATGACGCCGCAGGTATTTGATGAACAGCAGGCGTTAGCCGATACGTTTACCCGTGTCGGACTGCTGCCAGTGAAAGTGGATGTGCGCAGTGCGACCTGGTCACTGGATAAGCAGTGACCAGATAGTGTGCGGCCTTGCGGCCGCACACTGTTAAACAGTGATAAACACTCTGCCTAAACGCCCGCGCGTTTCTGCTCGTTGATGCGCTTCAACCACCTTTTCCAGCGGGAAAGTACTATCGATAGGCACGATCAGTTCGCCTTTCGCCGCCATCACCATTAGTTCATTCACCAAATCGCGGGCAATCTGTTTTTCACCCCATTCTGGTCCCAGCAAGCATCCGATCAACGTAATACGGTGCAACAGCAGATATTCCGCATCGACCATCTGATTACGTCCAGCGAGAATGCCGATCAGAACCGCCGACCCGCCGTCTTTTAATACTTCAATGCCATCTGACAATGCTGCGCCGCCGATGGTATCGATCAGCAAATCCACTTTATTGCCGCCCAGCAATTCCCGCACCTGCTCGCCAGCCTGCTTGTCACCCACCACAATGGCGTCATTGAGGCCAAATTCACGTAATTTTTCCAGTGATTCGGGACGCGTACCGGTTCCGATCACCCGGGCACCCATGCGGGATGCCAGTTGGACGGCAGCCATGCCCACCCCACCCGCCGCGCCGAGAATGAGCACGGTTTGGCCTGGCTGCAGCTGACCTAAATGAAACGCCCATGCAGCGGTGCCTGGCCCCACCGGAATGGCGGCAGCAATGCGCGCATCCAGGCCATCTGGAACAGGAAAACAGTTATAGGCAGCGACAGCGCGACGTTCTGCATAGGCACCTCGCCAGTTAAACGTTGCCACTTTCTGACCGATCTTAAATCCCGTCACGTTTGAACCGATGGCAAGAATGGTTCCTGCCGCCGCATAACCAAGTGACTCGCCCGCTTGTAAGTACTGACTATTGCGCGAAATGATATCGCCACCCTCAACACTAATGGCTTCCACCGCCACCAGCAGCTCATCCTGCGTAATCGAAGGTTCAACGACATCCACCAGTTGTAAAACCTCTGGACCTCCTGGTTGGGGGTAAGTGACTGCTTTCATCTCTGCTCTCCACACTGCTGAATACGAATAATGACCGGTAGATAAAGCGTAGCGAAGCTGATGATATGTTGGTAGGCTGCATTCACATGTATCAGACATAACCCCATCATGATATCGGACAATTTTGAACCCGCGCTGCTTCGTACTTTCGTTGCCGTTTGTCATCACCGCAGCCTGACACGCGCCGCCGAACAGGCCGGACGCGCCCAATCCGCACTCAGTGCACAGATTCGTCGACTAGAGGAACATACAGGCCAGCGTTTGCTGCGTCGTACAGGACGCGGCGTCGTCCCCACCAAAGAGGGAGAAGTGCTGCTCAGTTTTGCGGTGCGAATTCTCGCGTTGGGGGAAATGGCGGTCGCGCAACTGAGTGAAAGTACGCCCGCCGGCACGCTTCGCATCGGTATGTCCGAAGATGTGGCATCGAGTTTGCTCCCCTTTGCACTTGGCAGGCTGAGAAGATTGTGTCCGGGTCTGCACATCGAGCTTTCCATAGAGAGCGATCACATCCTCGCCAGACGTTGGCAGGAGAGCGCGTTTGATATGGTCTTGGGTCTGACCGCCGGTTTCAGCGAAGACCCGTTAACCAGTTGGGAGATCGACCTGCATTGGGTGTGCGGAATTGACTATCCCTGGGATAGCGCGCTGACGGTCGATGCTATTGTTTGCGGTGAACCTTGTTCATGGCGACGCTTGATGTTTGATGCGCTGATTGAAGCAGGCAAGGAGTTTAGGATCGCGGTAACCAGCTCCAACCTGGGTGCGATCATCCCCGCTGTTGAAGGCGGATTGGGTGTGGCCATGCTGCCAGCGGAACTCATTCGTCATGACAGTATGCGTCTGGTGAATGTCGCGCAGGCTCCGGTAAAAGTGACATATGGTTTGTTTGTCACGCGGCGGCCAAATTCCAATGTCACCACGGCGCTGAATGTGATTCAGGACAGTTTAAAAACGTTGTATTAGAAGTGGGCGGCTCAAGCCGCCCGGCATGAAATGTTTTACCCTTCCCCGCGCCCAATTTGCCAGATCCCTGTCGGCGGCGTCCCGTTAACCTTCCAGCCACCGATGTCACGTGCTTTATAGATCACCGGATTGTGTGACGAGACGGTACGCGCATTACGCCAGTGGCGGTCTAGCGCTTTGCTGATACGCGTATCCGACGCGCCGATCGCGTTAAACAACTCAGTTGCTGCGCGTGGTACCAGCTCACTGGCGATCACCTGTGCCTGACCCGCTTCAGCTTCTGCCAGCGCATTCACTGCCAGAAGTTGCGCTTCGTCGCTGCTTAAGTGCGCTTCATACGCTGATTGCAGTGAATGTGCGGCGCGGATCACCGTCGCTTCGACGGCAAACGCCAGGCTGGTGATCTCACCGATGACCTGTAGCACCTGCACATCCTGACGTGATGAATCGCCGTTGCTGTGGCTGTAAATACGATTGCGAGCGGCCACCGCTTTTGCACCATCGCGTGCGACTGCCCTCCCAATCCCGGCTAGTGTTGCCAATAGCACATGTTGATAGAACGCGGTTTGATAGCGGAAGCGCGTGGCGAAATCGAAGACGTGTTCCTGCTCGACGTGGGCGTTGTCAAAGCGTGTGGTGCCGCTGCCGGTCAAGCGCTGGCCGAAACCATCCCAATCGTCTTCACGCGTTATACCAGGTTGGTGAGTGCTTACCAGAGCGATGACATCACCCTGGTTATCGTTGCGTCGTGCATACACATCAATCCAGTCCGCAAACAACGTGCCCGTGCTGTAAAACTTCTCGCCGTTGAGCGTCCAGCCATTTGCGACGGGCGTGACACGGGTAATCACATCGCCGAGTTTCACCGCGCCAATTTCAGTCCAGCCGCTGCCCACCAGCTCGCCGTCGATAAAACGGCGGAACCAGCGATCGCGCTCAGCGCTGTTGGGCTGGTTGAGGCGGTCCTCGACAAAGGCAAAGTGCGCACGTAATGCCTGCGGCAGATTGGAATCCGCTTCCGCCAGTTCGGTGAGCAATTGGAACAGCTGCGGTAGCGATGCGCCCCACCCGCCCTGCTCTTTCGGGATGCGTACCGTGCCGAAGCCCGCCTCTTTTAACCAGGTGATTGCTTCATGGGGCAAGGTGCGGCTGCGTTCGCGCTCCACTGCGCCTTCAGCAATACGATCAAACAGTGGGCGAAAATGCGCCGCCAGCGCAGCGTAATCGGTGCCTGTAGAAAGTTGGCTCATAATCACTCCTGATGAGAAAGATCGTCGATGTCGTGGCGCGTCGGTTCGTGGCGCACCGCGAGCAGGAAAAAGATCGGGATGATGGCGGCAAGCGACACCACCCAGAACATATTGGTGCCCAGCGCCGCCTGCAGAATCGGCAGAATAAACAGCGCCAGCGCGCTGCCAATCCCTGACAGCGCACGACTGAAGCCCACGCCAGTAGCGCGAATGGAAGTTGGATAAGAGAGCGCCGGATAGACCATCAGCTGCGCACCCGGGCCAAAGCCTTCAGCAAACAACCACAAACCAAGCATCAGCACCGCAAACACAATCCCCGCAATCGCTTCAGGGTGCCCAATCAATGCCAATGCAATCAGTGCGAAGAACTGCAGTGCAAATCCGGCCATTGCTACATGGCGAGACGGATATTTCCAGGCCAGACGCATGCCCAGCAGACCGCCGGTGAAAGCAAACAGCGCGTTCAGGCCGAGCGATGCGGAGATCGTTTCAAACACGCCCGCGCCGAGGAACTGCGCGAGGATCGAAGGCAGGAAGAAGGCGATCGCGGTGTATTCAAACGAAATGCAGATGTTCATCACGCCTGCCACGATGGTGCGTTCACGCCAGGGTTTCTGGAACAGCACGCGGAAACTTACTTTGGGTGCCGCTTCCGCGGGTGGTGCTTCGGGTTCCGCTTCATGCGCATGAATACCGTAAGAGTCACGCAAAATGCGCACCGCAGACTTAAGATCGCCCTGATTGGCTGCCCACAGCGGTGATTCGTTCATAAATTTGCTGCGTACCGCGATGATCAACAACGCAGGAACGGCCCCGAACAGCAGCGATGCGCGCCACAACCAGTCAAGATGCTCTTTCGGTAACAGGAAGTAGAGCGCGAAGATCAGCAGGAAACACACCGTTGACGCGGCGTACCACATCGGGCACCAGGCGGCGAGTCGCGCGGCTTTGTTGCCTTTGCCTGCGAATTTAGAAAATTCCGCCAGGTAGGACATCGCCACGGGTAAATCGATACCCACGCCAATCCCCATCAGGAAACGTGCGCCAATCAGTACCCAGACATTGGGCGCTAATCCCGCTGCGATGGCGGAGACCACGAAGAACAGCATATCGGCCATAAACACCGAGTAACGGCCATATTTGTCGGTCAGCCAGCCACCAATGAGATTACCGACGATGGTGCCGACCATGATTGAGGACGTCACCAATCCGGTGAGAAGAGGAGAAAGCTGGAATTCGCGTACCACATCGTCAATTCCATAAGAGAGCGTGGTGAGATCGTAGGCATCGAGGAAGACGCCGCCGAGGGCGAGGAACACAATCATGCGCGCATAATTGTTTTTGTCACTGCGGGTGTTGATCAGCCTTGCCACATCACTGACCGAACGAACCGGCTCAGATGTCGGTAAGGTGTTTTCGAAAGAAACGGTACTCATAATGCCTCACGTTGTTTTTTAGTTGTGCAGGTGAGGTTGTTATAAGCGCTTACCCTTCAGGTCCAAAGCAACAAATATTGATATTAAATTGTTTAAAATCAATAATATGAAAAACTTTCAAACACAAAATCCCGGACGCGCATCGCGAGCCCGGGTGAAGGATAACACCAGGAAATTAGTCTGCAGAGACCGGCACTAATACGCCTTTAACTAACGGATCATCCGTCGTTTTCAGCCACTGCTGAACGCGAGGATCGGAGAACGCCTGTTTTAGCTTTACGATGTTCTCCTGCTCCAGATAGGGCGTACCAATCACCAGCTGCGAGGCAAAAGTACGCGGTGCCGGTGGGAACAGAATGCCTTTATCACGCTGCACTTTTCCGGCATCAAACTGAGAAACATAGCCAATCGCCGCGTCCACCGAATTCAACGCGCGTGGCATGGTTAGCAAATCGAGTTCTCTGAAGACGAAGCCATGCGGATTACCGACAATGTTTTTTAATTTGGCGGTACGCGGTTCAACCTTGGGATCGAGTGTGATCAACCCCTGACGCGCCAGCAGCCACAAGGCTTGTCCCTGGTTGGCGCCGTCATCCGGCACCACAATGGTGGCCCTCTGCGGCAGCTCAGCGATGGATTTATAGCGATCGGAGTAGACGCCGAATGCCCACTGGAACAGCGGTAAGGCAGAGGTGAGCTGGAAACCGTTGGCATCCACCACCTGCTTTAACCACCACTGGTGCTGATAGACGGTTGCCGCATATTGTCCTTGCGCCACGGCGCGATCCGCCTGCACCGGATCCTGCACGCCCACCGCTTCCAGCTTCAGGCCATAATCGGGCGCGATGTGCTTGCCGACATACTCGATCAATTTCTGTTCTCCCGCCATTGCCGGTTCAAAGTGGATTTGTAGCGTGGTGCCAAAGACCACCGCTTGCGGTTGCTGACTGCGCCAGAACCCTGCGGCGGCGGCCAATGCAATGACCACTATAATCAGTAGCAGCCACGGCCAGCGGCGCGTCTTACGTAACTCAAATTCTTGTGTTGTCATCGTGATATCCCCTGAGGATGGCGTAGAATTGCGACTAAACGGTCACCGATAAATTGAATGGTTTGTATCAAAGCGATCAGCACCACAATGGTGGCGATCATGATGTGGTTGTCGAAGCGCTGATAGCCGTACACCACGGCTAAATAGCCGATACCGCCCGCGCCGATGGTGCCAGCGATGGCGGAGTATTCGATCATGGAAATCAGGTTGAGGGTGATGGCGCCAACAACAGCAGGTAATGCCTCACTCAGCTGCGCCGAACGGATGATCTGCCAGCGCGACCCGCCGCATACCAAACCCACCGAGGTCACTTCGCCTGGCAGTTCACGCAACGCGTTATCCACCAGACGACCAAAGAACGGAATGCCCGCCGCAATCATCGGCACCACCGCCGCAGGGATACCGATGGTGGTGCCGGTCAGCCAGAAGGTGAACGGGATGATCGCCGCCATTAACACCAGAAACGGCAACGAGCGTCCCATATTCACGATCCAACTCAGCACCCGATAAATGCCGCGATGAGGAAATAATCCACGCACTGAGGTGTTGAATAGCACCACGCCAACGATACCGCCGAACGTCACCACGAACAGCATCACGATGCCGACCATCAGTGCGGTCTCACCTATCGCAGGTAACATCAATGCCGGAATTTCCAGCCACGGCGTGTCCTGACTTATCACGGAAACGCTCATACCGCCTCCCGCAACTGATGGACACTGCCCGAGACGCTGGCAACCAGTCCAAACTGTTCGAGCTGCGCCAGCAATCGCGCCAGTGGCACACGCTCTTGCTGGAAGTGAATGCCCACCTGCAAGCGTCCGGCCTGGATACCATTGACCTGCTCAACGTGCGCGCCAAGCAGATCGATGCGCAGATTGAACTGCACACTCAGACGCGAGATCCAGTCGCTGATGACCGGTACATCTGTGCGATAACTCAGTTGCAGAATCAATTCCGCCACGCCAGGTTGCGCCACCAGTGGGAACAAACGTTGCCCCAGTGACGAATCGGGCTGCGCCAGTAACTGCTTCAGCACGCCATAATGCACAATCTGCCCATCGCGAATTTCGGCAACCGCATCCGCCGCCTGACGCACTGCATCCATCTCGTGGGTGATCAGCACGATTGCCAGCTTGTAGTCGTCACGTAGTTTTTTCAGCAAGTCCAGCACAGCAACCGTGGCTTCAGGATCCAGTCCTGACGTCGCCTCGTCGGCCAGCAGCACGGCAGGGCGAAGCGCCAGGGCTCGCGCGATGCCAATCCGTTGACGCTGTCCCCCTGAAAGCTGGTCGGGATACGCTTTGGATTTATGGCTCAGTCCAACACTCTCCAGCAACTCACCGACACGCGCAGAAATATCCCGCTCGACCACACCGAGATAACGCAACGGCAGCGCGATGTTTTCCCAGGCGCTTTTGCGCTGCAGTAGGGCAGAAGATTGAAAAACGGTGCCAATCGAACGGCGCGCGCGACGCAGTGCTTCGCCATTCAGCCGCGAGAGATCGCTGCCATTGATGCGAATACTGCCCGCGCTGGGCTGCTCCAGTAAACTGATGCACTTCGCCAGCGTGGATTTTCCCGCGCCGCTGGGCCCAACGACAGCAGTGATGTTGGCCTGTGGTACCTGCAAGTTGATGGCTTTCAGCACCTCAGTGACGCGTCCATCCGCGGTGCGGTAATGCTTGCTCAGCTGGTCAATTTCAATCATATGACCTCCGGCAGTACCGAATTTTTCACCCGATAGCCCACGCCGGGATGCGGTTCGGTTAACTGTGGTCCGGCGTTAAACAGCTTCTCGCGCAGCGTACCTTCCGCATACGCCTTCTTATAAACACCGCGCTTTTGCAGCTCTGGGATCAGCAGTTCAACCACATCCTCAAAGGTTTCATGCGTTAATGCGTAGGCGAGGTTGAAACCATCAACGTCAGTGTCTTCCACCCAGCTTTGCAGTTCGTCGGCGACGGTTGCTGCACTGCCGACAATCAGCGGACCAAAGCCGCCAATGCCCACCCAATCCGCCAGCGCTTTTACCGTCCACTGACGATCAGGATCGGCGGTGGAGAAGGTTTCGACGGCTGACTGGATGGCATTGGTGTGAAGGTACTTCAGCACCTGGTCAGGTTGATATTGACCGAAGTCGATACCCGTCCAGCTAGATACCAGTGCCAGTGCACCCTCGTAGCTGACATAGCTTTGGTATTCTTTCCACTTCGCCTGCGCGGCGGCATCGGTCTCACCGACGATCACCGTTTGCAGATTGAAGATCAGGATGCTGCGCGGATCGCGCCCTGCTTCTGCTGCGCGGCGACGAATATCCGCGACGGTTTTCTTCAGCAGCACTTTCGACGGCGCGGCAACAAACACGCATTCAGCGTGCTCAGCGGCAAACTGTTTGCCTCGGCTCGATGCTCCCGCCTGATACAACACCGGCGTGCGCTGCGGTGACGGCTCACACAGGTGAATGCCCGGTACGTTGAAGAAGGTGCCCTGGTGATTGATGGGGTGAATTTTGCGGGGATCGCTGAAGATACGCCGTTCACGATCGCGCAATACCGCATCCTGTTCCCAACTGCCTTCCAGCAGCTTGTACACCACCTGCAAGTATTCATCGGCATAGTCGTAGCGGCTATCGTGATCGCTCTGCGCCTGATGACCAATATTGCGCGCCCCGCTCTCCAGATACGAGGTCACAATATTCCAGCCGATGCGCCCTTTGGTCAGGTGATCGAGCGTCGATAAACGGCGCGCAAAGGGATAAGGATGCTCAAACGATAGCGATGCGGTGAGACCAAAGCCGAGATGCTCGGTCACCAGCGCCATTGGGGTAATCAACGCCAGCGGATCGTTGACCGGTACCTGCGTCGCCTGACGAATCGCGGCATCGCCATTCCCGTTCAGCACATCGTAAATACCCAACACATCGGCGATAAACAAACCGTCAAATTTGCCACGCTCCAGCAGGCGCGCCAAATCGACCCAGTACTCCAGATCTTTGTATTGCCAGGAACGGTCGCGCGGATGCGCCCACAGGCCCGGTGATTGATGTCCGACACAGTTCATATCAAAAGCATTCAGGCGAATTTCACGTTGCGATGGCATAGCAATCTCCATAGCGAGGCCGTGATCGTGCGACGACCCGGCGTTCGTTAGTGTGTTTTTAGGATGTTTGAGAGATTAAGAAGCGTAAGGGGGACATCGCTCGTCTTGAGCGATGTGAAGATCTTCAAGAATTTGCTGAGCAACGGCAGCGGCGTGATCGGCAACCTGTGGCAGGCCCATCAACTCACCGAAACGCGCGCGGGCGGCGGGTCCGACTACGAGCAGGCGGGCGTTGGGCAACCCATGGTGATTCAGTGCGTGCGACTGCGCATCAACGTCGAGGCCAAAGCCAAGCTGATCACCGCGAATCAGGCCTTGTTCACTCAGCGAACGTAGCAGCGGCTGACTTTGTGTCAGCGCATCATGGCCCGGTCCGGTGGTGACGATCAGATGGTCGAGCAGGCGCGTTTTCATTTCACCCTGGCGTGTACGCAGCGTGATTGCCAGCTGGAGGCCCTGAGCAGTGATGGCGTCCAGTCTTGCTGCCAGCACCTGCAAGCTGCCCTGCTGCTGTCGTCTGGTGATTTCTGCAGACACCTGCGGCGCGATGCGATAGCGATGTACATCCCACCACGAACGCAAATGGCGCACAAAGCGCTGCTGCTCGCGCAGCGGCAACGATTGCCAGATGGTTTGGCCCTGCGCACGGACATCATCCAGCACGCGTTGCCAGGGTAATTGCTGCTGTGCCGCTCGGGCAACTTCATCCCTGATGTGATGCAGCCACAGACGCGCGCTGGGGACGTTCTGAGGCGCTAACGTCCATTCAGGCCACTCACCCTGCAGATTAGCGCGTGAGAGCTGTCCACGGCGTGAGAAAGCGGTTAACGGGCCTTGATGATGCCGCGTGCCTAATGAGGCAACCACATCCGCCATACTCAGGCCGGTTCCGATAATGGCAACGGCGGCGTCAGGATCTATCGCATCCAGCACGCCGGCTTGCCATGGATTGGCAATGAGCGCTGGGTGAGGGGCAAAGGGCTGCAGCGAGCGAGGCAAGGATGGCGGTGGGTGACTGATCGCTAACGCCAGCACATCGCCCTGTAGTGTCTCGCCATTGCTGAGTAACAGCTGCTGCCCTTCCCATGCAATGGCACTGGCCTGAACGTGCCGTAACTCAATCTGCGGATGCCGTTCCGCCGCGAGGGCAAACTGCTCTGCCAGGTAGCGACCAAACATCGCGCGCTGCGGATAGACTGATCCGTCATCACAATGGGCTACTGAATCCAGTGAACACTCAGGCTGCTGACGATACCAGCGGTCAAAGGCGCTCTGCTCATCGCCGCTGAGTTGCATGCGTGAAGCCGGGACGTTGATGCGATGCGCCGGTTCCTGCGTGGAGTAGGCCACCCCACCGCCCAGTTGCTCACGCGGTTCGACCACTGTAATCAGTAATGGAGAGGACGATTGCCGCGCGAGATGAATCGCCAGCGCCGTTCCGCTGAACCCGCCACCTGTGATGATGATGTGAGGTCGTGCCATCGTCTTCTCCTGCATTAGCTGGCGCTCGCCTGTTTTGAAGGACGTTTATCGCCACCAATGGTTTCGCCAAACGGGCCGGTGTTAATGGTGCGCGCACGCTGCTGCTGGCCATTTGCCAGCGGTAATAGCGGCAGCAGCAATTCTGCCACACGATGCGCCTCTTCCAGATGCGGGTATCCCGACAGGATGAAGTTGGTCACACCCAGTGCCTGATATTCCCGTATGCGCTCAGCCACCTGCTCAGGACTGCCGACTAAAGCCGTTCCGGCTCCGCCGCGCACCAGACCAACGCCTGCCCATAAGTTTGGTGAGATGTAGAGATTATCGCGGGAGCCTTTGTGCAGCGCGCTCATACGCGCCTGACCTGCCGAATCCATGCGCGCAAAGATCTTCTGCGCCTGCGCGATGGTGTCTTCATCCAGATGACCAATCAGTTTCTCCGCAGCCGCCTTCGCTTCCTGCTCTGTCTCACGCACAATGACATGCAGGCGGATGCCGTATTCCAGTTTGCGCCCGCGCGCTTTAGCACGTTCACAGACGACTGCCAGCTTTTCTGCGACCTGCTCCGGGGGCTCACCCCAGGTCAGATAGGTATCGATTTGCTCAGCGGCGACATCAATCGCGGCCTCCGACGAACCGCCAAAATAGAGCGCTGGGCCGTTTTCCTGCACTGGCGGAAACAACACCTCCGCACCTTCAACGTGAATATGCTGCCCTTCATAGTCAACCTTCTCTCCACGCATTAAACGGCTATACACATCGAGAAACTCTTTGGTGACTTCATAGCGTTCACTGTGATTGAGAAAGATGCCATCACCTTTGTTCTCAACCGGGTCACCGCCCGTCACCACGTTAATCAGCAAACGTCCTTCAGAGAGGCGATCCAGGGTTGTGGCCATACGCGCGGCCAGTGTCGGCGGTTGAAGTCCAGGGCGAACGGCGACCAGATAGCGCAGGCGTTTAGTGATGGGTGCCAGCGCAGACGCGACCAGCCACGAATCCTCGCAGCTTTTACCCGTGGGAATCAGCACGCCATAGAAACCGAGATTGTCGGCAGCTAATGCCCCCTGCTGTAAGTAAGCCAAATCAACCGGGCGCCCACCTTCCGTGGTACCGAGATAGCGTCCATCACCGTGCGTCGGGAGAAACCAGAAGACGTTAATATTCTTGTTTGTGGATTCGGCCATTATGCTTTTCCTATATAACTTTATTAAAAAATGGTCATTTCGGACTGATTATTTAGTTATATGGCTATTAGCGAAAAGCGTGCCAGCTTTGATTCTCTTGATAATGACGTTATTTCAGCAGGTTAGACCCTTACTGCGGTTTCTGTTTGTTGCATCGGCAACTTACCGCTTACAGCTATTGCTGCATATGCAACTGCTTATGCTTTTTTCCTGCTGTTCACAGTGAATAGCAACGTTTAGCGTGTGCTGATTCTCCTTAATGGACATCAAAAGATGCTGACCAACTATAGCAATTACGCTGATTCACCACGTTTAGTCGACCCGGCTTCTCTCGCTTTTCAATCATTGCTCGACAAATTCGCCCCCACTGACGCCACGGTATTGATTGTCGGCGAGACCGGCACGGGTAAGGAAGTTGTCGCACGCTATCTCAATCATCATAGCCAACGCCGCCATGGCCCCTTTCTCGCCGTTAACTGCGGTGCTTTAACTGAAAGTCTTGCCGAAGCCGAACTCTTTGGTCATGAGAAAGGGGCATTTACCGGCGCGACCCAGGCGCATCCCGGTTGGTTTGAATCTGCGCAGGGCGGCACTCTGCTGCTGGATGAGATTGGAGAGCTGAGTTTGTCGCTACAGGTCAAATTACTACGCGTATTACAGGAGCGCGAGATTACGCGCGTGGGTTCGCGCAAGCCGATTAAAGTCGATGTGCGTGTTATTGCGGCCACCCATGTTGATTTGGCACAGGCGATCCGCGAACGGCGATTCAGGGAAGACCTTTACTATCGCCTCAACATTGCGGTGGTGCCGCTGCCTCCGTTGCGACAGCGTCGTGATGATATCCCGCTGCTGGCGCAGCATTTCCTTTCGCTGTATGCACGTCGTTTAGGTCGACCGGTGCGTCGTTTGTCACCGGATGCTTTGGAAGTGCTGCTGGAGTACAGCTGGCCGGGCAATATTCGCGAGCTGGAAAATACGCTTCACAACGCAGTACTTCTGAGTCGGGAGGAGACGCTAACGCCAGCTCATTTGCGACTGACAAGATACAGTGAACAGGGATTTAACAACGCGGAAGCATCAACGCTTGATAACTTCCTGCGTCAACAACTCTCCACTAAGCCCAATCAACTGTTTGATCGCGTCATCACCAGCCTGATTACTCACGCGCTGGATTTCACTGAACACAATCAGACACAGGCCGCGGCGTTGCTTGGCATCAGCCGCCACACGCTGCGTACTCATCTTGCTCATCAGGGAATGATAAAAGGACGGCGTAAGGCGGCGAGTTGCATTGCAACTGCCTCTGCTGATGAGCCTCATCAGGAACGCGAGTTACGTATCGGTTATCAAAAATTCGGTAATCTTGGGGTATTAAAAGCACGGCAAAGTCTTGAGCAGTGCTTTGCACAGCAGGGCGTCAGCGTGTTGTGGAGCGAATTTCCTGCCGGGCCTCAACTGCTTTATGCCTTACAAAATAACGAGATCGATTTCGGTACCACCGGCGAGGTGCCGCCTATTTTCGCCCAAGCGAATGGCAATGCAGTGACCTACATCGCCTGGGAACCCCCTGCGCCCAGTAGCGTGGGGATAGTTGTCCCAATCGATAGCGATATACGTAGCATTGCTGATTTACGTGGTAAACGTATTTCGGTCAATAAAGGTTCTAACGTTCACTGGTTATTGCTGCAGCTGCTGGAAGAAGCAGGTATCGCCCTTAATGAACTCAAAGTGGTGTATGCGCCGCCGAAATATCCTCTGACGGCCAGTGATTATCTGGCGGTCGATGCATGGATGATGTGGGACCCCTTACTCAGTGCGGCGGAGAGCAATCCTGAGTTGCGCGTGCTGGCCAACGGTGAGGGGCGTGTACGCAACCACCAATTTTATCTGGCACGTCGCGATTATGTGGAAAAACATCACGACGTGGCCCATCAGCTAGTGGAGAGTTTACAGCAGACCGGCATTTTTATTGATAATAATCGGCAGGAAGCTGCTGGTCTGCTTGCGCAGGAATTGGGTCTTGACCTCTTGGCCGTTGAAAGAGCTTTAACACGACGCAGTCATAAAACCCGTTTAATGGTATTTGAAGTGATTAAAGAGCAACAAATCATCGCCGATCGTTTTTATGCATTGGGTCTGATAAACAAGCCTGTCCGTGTTCGGGAAGCGGTTTGGCAATCGCCCAGCGTTTTGTCACTTACAGCCTAACGACCCGAATAAAGTTATCCACCTTTTCTGTGGATAAATCATTGAATATCATCTGGCTAAACCGGGTTAGTACCCTCGATGCAGCGCTGAAATTTGCTGAAATGCTGGCGATTTCAGCCTGAAATTAATTTAAAAAACACTTTTAATTCAATTTATTAGCTGTGAAATCCTGATGGCGAATGAAGAAAATTTCAGGGCATTCGCAATCTAATTTCCTCTCCTGGATAGCCTTTGTTGATTTCCTATCCAGCTGGTTATTTTGCCTTCACCACAGATTCACTAAACTCTACGGCGCAAGATTGTTATGCATATAGACGGTGAAAAAGTTGGCGATTTCAGCCTGAAATTTCTACACAGGTTAGATATTTTTCATACAGTTAGCGATGAAATAGCACTGGCGAAAAGCTGAAATTCAGGCAAAAAAAAACCGCCCGAAGGCGGCATTTCGCTACTGATTGAGATATTTATTGAGTGTCTCGTTTATCACCCGATCCAACTCATCTTGTAATTCTTTCGACTGGCGATTGAATTCGTAGCTGAACATGCGGCCGCGAGTCTTCTTGCGGGCATAGCGATCTTTATCAGCAAACGTCCAGAGAGGCGTGGCGACCGCTTTGTCCTTTGCTGGCGACTGGATCAGTGTTTGGCTACCATTACGCACCAGACGCAAAATCCCATTTTTTACTTCATCTTCAGCCAGACCATCACGTGCGCAGACCGTATCGACATCCATGCCAATGGTATCAATTAAGGCTTCAACCGACTGACCAATCTCCTTAAGCTTCTCATACGCCTGCAGCAGCGTTTTGTAATCCGGGTAAGTTAACTCGGAATGATTTGGGAACAGGGTAACCAACTCCAGTGGTACGCTCGCGGCTTGCAACGCACGCGTAACTTTTGCCTGCGAGAGGCCTTCGCTCTGAGCAATCTCTTTCTGTGACAGGCCACTCTCCTTTAATGACAGCAGGCGCATCCCCACTTCACGCAGATTATGTTCGCGTGCGGTTTGGATGTCCTGCGCCAGACGACGTGCTTCATCTGCCGTGATGGCAACCTCAGTGACCAGCACATCCAGCCCAGTTTTGCAGTGCAAAGCGGCGGCACGGCGGCGGGAACCATCCAAAATTTCGATACGGTCGCCGCGCTTCACACCAATAGCAGGGAAGAACTGCTGCAATTTAATGGTGCGGATAATGTCGCGCAGCGATTCAGGCGTCAAACCTGACTGGTCGCGGCCATTCGTTTCCATTACCACATAGGTTTTTTCTTCAATTTCCTTCGCCGTAATGTGTTCAAGCGTGAACAGGGCACGTTTACCGGTCGAAAGGATAAAGGTTTGAGAATGTCCGCCTGAGGCATCCTCAGTCTGCAAAGGTGTCTGGCTGAAGGTACGGCCAATCGTGATTCGTTTTGCGCTCATAGTAACCTCAGTTCAGGCGAATAAATTCAATGCGATCAAATACGGCTTTAGCGAAATCTTCCGCTGCCGAACGCGCATTCTTTAAGGCTTCGGTGCTGCCCACATAGGTCGATGGGTTCGCAGAGATTACCGTATCAAACGACTCTCCACAGCGCTCAAAGCCGTCCAGGCGCGGTAAAGCAGCATCCAGCATGTCGCCGCCAAAGATCTCTTTTGCCAGGCTGTGACAAAGTTTGTGGTCCGCTTTATTCGACAGCTTAGACATAAAGCCGATGTTGCCTTGCAAGCGGCAGGATGCGCCTGATTCCTCAATGATGCCAATCAGTTCCGGCAGGCGCGTCAGATACTTCAACGTCGAGTGGAAATCAACTTGTGCTGGTGGAACTGGCGTCATCAGTAAATCAGATGCGGCAATGGCGTTCTTCAGGAAGGCATCCAGATGTGGGCCACTGTCGATGAAAATGAAGTCATAGTCTTTCTTCAGTTTTGCAACGACGTTGTCATACAGAACCGCATGCACATTCTGCGTAGGCAGATGCTCAGCACACAGTTCTTCCCAACGTGATGCAATGAAGGCGTCGTCAATGGAGGCCGGCAGTACGTCGACACCAGGAATAATCGATGGCACGATGAATTCATTAAGCAACTCTTCGCGGCCCACGTTTTGCAGCATCGCTTGCGCAGCTGTGGCTTCTACCAGTCCGACCGAACGCTCATGATTGAGGAACATGGTGGCAGAGGATTGCGGATCGAGGTCGATAACCAGAATGCGCAGATCTTCATACAACAGATGTGGGTGCGCACGCAGCGCATGGGCCAGTGAGACCGTTGAGACGGTTTTCGATACGCCACCTTTGAGATTACCAACAAACAGCGTGAATGCCTCTGCGTGACGATCGCGATACTTTGGCACGCCGCGATGATGGTAGATATCAATGATGTTTTGGATAGACATTGCGTACTTGGTAGAGCTGCCCGCCGCGCGTTTATCGAATGGATAGCCGTTCTCTTCCATTTCATTTACGGCGTAATCAACGCTCGCACGCGTTAATTTAGGGAGTTTGGCTAACGCCGCTTTGGCGTAAACCTGATAAAAAGTGTTTTCCTGCAACTCTTCTTTCTGCGCCTGAATCTGTTCCGTCAGGCTCATTAGCATTTTTTCTGAACGTTGTGCGACTTTCAGAACTTGCTTCTCATCGTTAGCCATACTTGCTCCACACATGTAGGATTTATGACTTTATACCGAAATCCTGCACATGAGGCAAATCTATCTCATCTAATGCGAAACATTTAGCGCTGTGAAAATACCTTGAGTAAGAGCGTGTTAGTGCAAACATTCACTGTAATCAGCGGAGATGTTTTAATCAGAGCGTAATAATGGATGAAAGTGTGAGCAACGCCTCATTCGCGTATTTGCTACAGCATTCACTGTAATCAGTAATTTGATCGTCCGTTGCACGAGAGTTGCGGGCAGGGTGATATGGCTGAAATCACAGCCTGCATTCACTATATTCGGCATAACATTCACTGTAATCAGTAAAAATTCACTGTAAGTGGTAATAGGTTCACTGTAATCAGTAAATAACTGCGCTACGTTCACTGTAATCAGTCATATTGATTTTCACGCTGAGCAGTTGAAAGCCAGGGCTCTCCATGACGAAATCGGCTGCAGGCGTTTTCGGTTGATAGAGAGACCTTAGTCCCAATATAAGCATTCACTATAATCAGTAGACTGCATATGGGGAGCATTGATTTAATCCGAGTGTTCACTGTAATCAGTAATCAACAGCTCGTATGGCTAGCTGGCATTCACTGTAATCAGCAATTTGTCTAAGCCACATTCAGACGTTCACTGTAATCAGCAACCCAAATCGTTCTCTCAGCGTAGCGTTCACTATAATCAGCAGTTTCGTCTTAAATGGATTCGCCATAATCGGCGGAAAGGGAAGGGCGTACGTGAGAACGTTCACTGTAATCAGTATGTGAGTCAGGCGTCAGGCGTCAGGAGTCAGGAGTCAGGAGTCAGGAGTCAGGAGTCAGGAGTCAGGAGTCAGGAGTCAGGAGTCAGGGATGTAAATACGGGCTAAAATGACTGTCAACATTCACTGTAATCAGTAACCCAATTTGCGTTTTCAGTTGTGATTCGTGGTTCGCGAATGCGGGTTTGTTGTGAGTGAGTGAGTGAGTGAGTGAGTGAGTAACGCTAAATCATCGGTGGCTTATGGCTGACTGTACGTGAGTGAAAACGGGTAGATGCTCAGCGTTGAGCATTGCAAGTACGCGATAGCGGGTAATGGAGTTGCCCCCGCTAAAACGGACACGGTTAATTTATAGCTAGTAGCGAACTTCTGTATTCCCTTGGTGACTGCATTTTCAGCCCTTTATGGGGATGCCAGTTATTATAGTCTTCCATCCATTCTG